>USSR01000065.1 GCA_900557355.1 uncultured Bacteroides sp. | reverse complement strand
TGTGTAACGGTTTATCATGTTCTCGGATATCATATGGTCTTCTTTGCTCCAGAACGAAAGGTAATAAAGCGTGTTGTTGTGTGTTACGCCTAACTGGTCGGTAGTAGGCAAAGGATCAGTTAGTTTCTCGGGATCATTTACATTGTCGGGGGCGTAGTCATCCTCGTCATCGCCGCACGATGTAGCTACCGCAAGAACCATGTAGCACAACAATAAGTAATGAAGTAAATGAATCTTTTTCATGACTTTTTAAAGGAGAATCCTATTGTTTGTATTATTCAAATTCAAGCTGTAGAACTCATTTGCCGCTTGAAATAGAGTTGTCTTTATTTGAAGTTATTTGGGTAGCATTTTCTTTTACACACGTTAAAATCACCCATAAAACCCTGTTTTACTCTTTTTGGAGATGACGCAGGCTCAACCGACAAGTGCAAAATAAGCGAAAAGATTTAAATTCAGCCCGATTCTTGCCTATAAAAATTGTCTCAATTGTCAGAATCGCACATCTTTGTGGTTTAGAACATTTTAGTTTTGTAGTTTAGGCTATTTTTTGTCGTTTGGGCTATTCCTCCATCCATAACACACCGTATTATTCCGCCTCTGTTTTCCTCCATTTAGGGGTACAGCCCGCATTTTCCTTGAACAGCCTTATAAAATGGCTTGGTGACAAAAAACCGGATTTCTCGGAGATGTCGGCAACCGTCAACCTCGGATATCGCGCAAGCAGACGTTTCGCATATTCTATACGAAGTCCGATAATCCAATCGCGGAACGACATGTCATACGTAGTTTTGATGTACCCGGACAGGTAGGTACGGTTGGTATGAAGCACATCTGAAAGCTCCTTTATGGTAAGGCCGGGCCGGATATAACCGTCCGCATCGATACAACCTTTGATTTTTTTCGCTATTTCGGCATGGAAAAAAGGAGTATCCTGCCTCTGTGCCTGTTCCCGGTTTGTGGTGTCACACAGGTCTTCCTCTTCAGAAGTCATGCCATCTTCCATCGCGTTTTCCACCTGTTCGTAAAACAGCAGATAGTTCAGATAGCAAAGGAAGAGATAAATGTAAAACGGTACCGATGACAGAATCCAGATATAGACGTATTCATCAGGCAGGAATGTCAGCAGTCCGCATCCCACCCCGAATGTGACAGCCCAGTAGGTGAAAATGGAAAGCCATTTGATATAGGCACCGATGTCGTCCGCACGGGTGTCATCGAAAATGCGGATGACCCTGTGATAGGCCCGGAGAAGCCTACGGGTCAAGAACAGCCCATAGATAACCAACCATGCGGCCAAGGCAAACATCACCGTTGTCTGTAAACCACCTTTTGGTAACAACAGCAGAACGATGCCGGAAAGGATGGAAAACAGTATCCATAGACAGATATGCGTCCGTAACCGACGTTTGGTGATATAAAAGCGGTCAAGCAGAGTGGTGAGGGCCGAACTGAACAACCAGTAGCACAAAAAATAGGTGGACAGGTTCATCAGGATGGCGGCATCGGTATTCTTGAACCTGATTCCAAAAAAGAAATGTACCGAATAGTTGGCGGCAAGTAACAGTATGGCTACCCCCATAATTCGCCGGGAACGCAGATAATTATTGAAAATGGCTTTTTCCGAGGTTGGAGCCAACAAAAAATAAAAGCCGAAGAACAACATCAACGGTAGCGCAATACAAAGTGAATAACTGTATATAGATGGTTCCATTTTATTATGCCTAACTATTTTGAATGCAAAATTAGCGAAAATACTGAATATATGGCGGATTTGCCATGACGATTTACTTTCAACACCCTATTTTGATATAATCGAGGGCTTGTTGTATGGTATCCTTGCCATTATGTCATATTGATGGAAAAAGCAGGAAAAGGAATGGTATGTTCCCAATCCTGCCATATATATCCGCACACTCGTTCACATTTTTATACCTTTCGGTTTGCACTCGTCACGGACGTTGAATCCCGGCCGCCCGATGATGATGTGGTCGGCAATAAAATTGCCAGACGGACTGCGTTCATTCACCGAGCTGCGTATCTGCGGCACATCTTCGGTGTGTTGTGGAGATACGTTTCGTACACCTTCCGCATCCGGTTTGACCTCCTGTCCGTCATTCTCCTTTTCGGCGACTTCGGGCGTAGGCGGCTCAAGCTCCAACTGTATCTTTCGGTCGAGTGCTGCAAGTTCGGACTTCAACTGTTTCAGTTCGTCCTCCTTCTTCCATACCTTCCCGGCTATCTCCTACAACTGTGAGACCTCCTTTTCCTGCACCTCGTTCTTCGCCTTGTACTGGTCAATGATGGACGGAATCCTCTCCAATGCGTTCAGGAAATTGCGTGCGGCGGCTACCGGGTCAGCCATCGCCAGCATGCAGCCTATGTCATACAAGGATACTGATACTACGGGAGAACCTGTCGAGCATGTGACAGAACCGGACAAGCAAATTGCGCATTCGGCTCTCGGTGACTACGGACCATTCAGTGTGAAATATGCCACGAAGGACTTTCTCAGCTACGGGAACAAAAAGTTCCGCATATAGATTCTGATTTTGCTTGTTACAGATGGAAGCAACGGCAATATGCCAGAGGAGGCCGGGCTATACAAAAAATAAGGGGCTGTACACATGCGTCAGCTCCTTGTTTTTAAGGGGTAAGCGACTGCTCAACTACATCTTGTGCATTCAATTTTTCAGTGGGATGCACTCCATTGTAAGTGCATCTCAATTTCCATATACCAACTTATCTCAGGGTTGTCATTGAGTGTCAGTCTCGCTTTTTCCCGTTTTTTCCTGCATTTTCCCGGAACTGTCCTGATTATTTTCTCCATACATCCGGTAGCAGTTCCTTCAGGTCTCTGTCTGATTTGGGAGCCAGATAATAGGGGAGTTTACTGATCACATCATTCAGCCACTCTCTGGGGTTGACACCACGTTCCTTACATGAGCCAAGCAAGGAACAGATTATAGCCGTATTCTCAGCCGCTTCGTGGTTTCCGCAGAACAGCATGTTCTTTCTTGATATGACCAGTGGCCTCAGGGCATTCTCACAGCGATTGTTGTCAATGAAAATTCTTCCGTCATGGAGATACGGTTTCATTCTTGGCAGCAGGGAGTAGGCATAGGCTATGGCTTTTCCCATAAGACTTCGTTTTAGAACTTTAGGGTATGTGTTTTTAAGCCAGAGTTCAAAGCTGTCAAGCATCGGCTTGGATAGACGTTGGCGTAATTCAGCACGTCCTTCATACGGGAGTTCCTGTTTATCCGCCATGTATTCCACATTATACATATCCTGGATAAATTTGAGTCCCTGCATGGCATATTCCAGATTTTCTTCCTTGCACAGCTCTATATGTCTGCGGATATGCGCGAGACACCCACACAGACATACGTCCTCCCCATCCTCAAAGGCGTCATAAATGGGATGGCCGTCACTTTGGAGATATCCTTTGAAGTTTTTCAAAAGCCTGACCGCAACTTTTTGTGAACGCGATCCGTTGTCGTAATGGAAGAAGGCAGACGCGGCACAGCCGCTCGGACTATCCAGATGTATTCTTTTACGGCTTTATGCCTGTCGTGGTTTATAACCGGAAGCGTGGTCTCGTCAACCTGGAAGTAATCTGCGGCCAGTACTTTCTTCCTGAGTTCCAGATAAAGTGGCCTGAGAAGCTCGCAGACCGGTCTGAACCAGCCGTCCAATGTGTTTTTGGACAGTTTCACACCCAGATGTTCCAGCTGTTTCACTTGTCGGTAGAACGGGACATGATATTCGTATTTCTGTAAAAGGACCTCAGCGAGCATGGAAGCCCCTGGCATACCTTTATATATGGGCATCAGTGGCATGGGAGCGGTTATTACAGCCTTTTCTCCGTTATCAACGGCCTCCATTTCATTTTTCAGGGCGTATGTGGGACGTACCGTGTCTTTCACATAGAGGTAGCCGGGTTTCATCTCAAGGGTCCTGGTATGTTCCTCGCCTATCTTGACGTATCTGCTTAAATCGACATTCTCCGGTTCGATGACGACTGTTACAACCGGAAGGTTATCCATGACGACCCGGTTACGGCGCGGCGTTTTATTGGCGGCCCGGGACTTGGGGACGGTAATCTGTTCAGCCGCCCTGCTCCGGGCATCTTCGATTTCCGCCTCTATCTGTTCCAGGTCGCCATAGTCAAAAGGGAGCTTCGGGTCTCCGTTATCGACAGGCTTGCATTTCTCACTCATCTTTCCGAACACCTTCCTCTTCAGCCATGCCAGGGAGGCGTTCAACTCAACTATCGTACCCCGGAGTTCTTCTATGGTCCTTGCCTGGGCTGAGATGATCTCACTCTGTTTACGGTTGATATCCAGCAGCTGCTCCATTGAGGGTTCCACAGCTTGTCCGGTTGCATCTTCTTTTGCCATTCAATATCTTTTTTTTGATGATATAAAGATAGTCAAAAACAACAAGAAAAACAAGCCTTCAAGCTGTTTGTTTACAACTGTTTTACCAATGCTTTTTCAAATTGGAAAGCCGTCTTTGCCTGCCTTTGCTGACATCTTCATTGATGCCTTCCACCATAACGACCAGGTCACTCCAGGTCATGGGGTAAGAACGGGTGGCAGGATTATAGGCGGGTATCTTGAAGGTGCCTTCTTCAAGCAGTTTCTCATAAAGGACCAGACCGCCCGGTTCGGCATGGAGCAATTTTATCTTGGTCCGGAAACGGTTGTAGAAAATGAATACCTCCCCACTTCTGATGTCGCCTCCCATCCTCTCATGCACAAGGCCGCAAAGAGTGAACATACCTTTCCTCATGTCCGTATAACCGGGGCACAGGAAATATCTCATGCTGTCATTTAGGCAGAACATTGGCATTATATATTTTAGAGATCAGATTCAGGGCAGCTTCACAGCCGGAAGACCCTTTAAACTTCAACTTCAATCCGTTGGGTAATTCCAAGGATATTTCAGAGCTGTCCTTTCCTTTCAAGGGAAAGGGGACGCTAGGCTGGGGAGATGGCAGGGGAGCCTCGTGAGATATACCGGGGGATGGCGTGTCGCCATTGATTACTATGGGGACAAAGCTGTCTTTAACCCCTAAGCGGGAGGCTTCTGCCAATAACTCCCGCTCCGTTATACCGTATTTTTGTTTCCAAAGATAGAATCTACTACGGCTATAACCTTCATTCTCACAAAAATCAGCAATGGACAAACCACTCTGCTGCTGACGGAAAAGAACGGAGATAAATTTTTCTCTGCTCATCATGTGTTTACGTCGCTGCATCATAGGATATTATTTTTTTTGCAGCAAAAGTAAGGAGGGAAAATGAACTGTAGAAGATGTACTTACTCAGGCGCTTACTTTAAGGGGATATTCGACTTTTAGCCCCCAAAAAGATCAATATTGTTATGTACAACCGTCCAACCTGCGGGTAAAGTGCGCAACTCGGATCTGGACAGCAAGCTGAAAAGAGGCACAAGTATGTAGGCAACCCTGTTATAGCACCGGAATCTGCTGTGTCGCATGAATCAACCGTAGTCCCCGTGAAAGGCATGGCTATACCGCCAAGGGCTGTGGATGAAGTCGCAATGCGGAAAGCCGTCCTTTCCCAGGCAGTTCTCAGGAAGTCTTAAGAAAGAGGGGATAAACATCTGATACGGACAACTCGCAATACGATACGCAACGATGAAAGTGGTGAACAAATCTGGCACTAACGGATGCGCCTCTTTTATATGATTATAATATTAACAAGAAATGCCCGCCATTGTTCTTAAATGCGAATTATAACTTCTTACTGTTGGAAGATTATCTATAAATCGGGCATGAGGGTAAGAGTGCTTACAAACAATTCGGCCCGCTTTATTGGGGGCTGCCAAACCTCGACCGGCACCTGTACCACCCGCGGATATAAATTCGGACCGGAGGTATGGATGGTATTCCGCACACCGGACCAACGTACCCTTGCGGACAGTCCCGAGCCCGGCAAGCCATAATTCCGTCGGGTCAATTGAACAACCGCCTCTCGGAATATGTTCATATCATGGGCCGGTCCCGTATGCAGCTATTTTCCGGGGTACATGACATTGAGGACATACCGCCTGATGCCGACATCCGAGGTTATGTTTAAATTTGTATATTAATTTATATTTTTATATATTTGCAACAGTTGTTGTCTAATTTACATCAGAATGACACGTGTTCGGAATATGGGAAGAATACTGTCCGCATTCCTCATGCTGGGAATTTCCTCCATGTGCGGAGCCCAGATATATAAATACTTGGGAATAGAGGACGGATTGAGTAACCGGAGGATTTACCGTATCCAAAAAGACGGGAGGGGATACATGTGGTTCCTCACCCAGGAGGGGATGGACCGTTATGACGGCAAGCGGATCAGGCATTACACTGTTCTTGACGGCAATCTGAAGGTGGCCCCGCAAGTCAATCTGAACTGGCTCTACACCGACACGGAGAACACGCTGTGGGTTGTGGGAAGGAAAGGCCGTATTTTCCATTACGACACCCTCCATGACCGTTTCCGGATGGTATACAGGATACCCGGTCTTCAGGATGACTTCGCCACGGGCATGCTCTGTTACGCCTATATGGACCGTGGGGACCGCATATGGCTCTGTCAGGGTGACCATATCATCCGCTATGACACCCGCACAGGCATTGCGCAGCGGCTGGTCTCCCGTTTAAGAGGTGATATAACCGCTATCAGCGAGACGGACGGTACAAACCTTTTCATCGGTACCGTGAACGGACTTTTTCCGGTACGGGAAAGGGACGGTGTCCTTGAGGCGCTTGCGGACACGGACAGCATCCGGACGCCGGTCAGCGAACTCTACTACCACCCCGGTTCGAAGAAACTGTTCGTGGGAACCTTCAGGAAGGGCATACTTGTATACGGAGTGTCCGCAGGCAGTACGCTGCGGAATGTGGCCGTCAACCGGATCACCCCTCTCAATGACCGGGAGCTGCTGATAGCCACGGGCGGAAGGGGGGTATACAGGATGGATATGGACTCGCTAGTGCCCAAACCCTATATAACCGCCGACTACGCCAGCCACAACGGCATGAACGGAGACAATATCAATGACATTTATGTGGATGGCGGGGACCGTATCTGGCTTGCCAACTACCCCGCCGGAGTCACAATCCGGAATAACCGCTACCAGAGCTATGAATGGTTCCGGCACTCACCGGGCAACAGCCGGTCGCTGGTTAACGATCAGGTGCATGATGTCATCGAAGACAGCGAAGGCGACTTGTGGTTCGCCACCAGCAACGGGATCAGCCTGCTGCAGCCTGCGGTAGGACGGTGGCGCTCCTTTCTCAGCCGGTCCGATGGGATACAGGATGGCGGGAACCATATCTTCCTGACGCTCTGCGAGGTCTCGCCGGGTGTCATCTGCGCCGGCGGGTACGCTTCGGGCCTGTACAGGATCGAAAAGAAAACCGGGAGGGTGGAATACTTTCCCCCCTCCTTTGCAGCAGAGGGGCGTCCAGACCAGTATATCAATGACATCGGAAAAGATTCCGGAGGATGTATATGGACAGGGGGCTGCCACAATCTCAAACGTTTCGATCCCCATGACGGCACAGTACGCCTGTACCCGGTCCCGGGCCCCATCACCGCCATACTGGAGAAGGCTCCGGAATGGATGTGGATCGGTACCGGCATGGGGTTGTACCTGCTTGACGGGCACGGGGGGACCTGCAGACATATCGCCTTTCCAGTCGAGGCGGTTCATGTCTATGCACTGTACCAGGCACCGGACGGGCTCCTGTATATCGGCACCGGCGGGGCGGGACTTCTCGTCTATGACAGCGTGGAGGACAGGTTCGTCCGCCAATACCAGACCGAGAACTGCGCCCTGATATCCAATAACATCCATACCATTGTCCCCCGTGCGGACGGCACCCTGCTACTGGGGACCGAAAACAGCGTGGCCCTGTTCCGGCGTGAGAGCGGCACTTTCAGAAACTGGACGGCAGAACAAGGGCTGGCAAGCGTATGCCTCAATGCCGGGGTATCCACTTTCCGGCACGGGGAAAGCTTCGTGTTCGGGAGTAACACCGGAGCCGTCATGTTCCCCTCCGACATGAGGATACCCGCCCCGCATTTTTCTCGGATGCTCCTGCGGGATTTCATGATCTCCTACCGCCCCGTCTATCCCGGGGACAAGGGATCCCCCTTGAGGGAGGATATTGACAATACCGTCAGGCTGGAACTTGCATATGACCAGAATACCTTCTCCCTGGAAGCTGTCTCCATCAACTACGACTATCCCTCGAACATCCTATATTCATGGAAATTGGAGGGGCTCTACGAGGGCTGGAGCCATCCGGTCCAGAGCGGGCGGATACAGTTCACGAGCCTGCCCCCAGGCAACTACACCCTGCGTATCCGTGCCGTCTCCAATGAGGAGAAATACAAGGTGTATGAGGAAAGAAGCCTCGGTCTGAGTGTCGCCCGGCCGCTGTGGGCGGGTACATGGGCCATTGCCGGATATGCGTCATTGTGTGTGTTGGCTGGGGTGGTGTCTTTTCGCGTTGCCATGTTGCGCAGGCAGAAAAGGATATCAGACGAAAAGACGTGCTTCTTCATACATACTGCCCATGATGTCCGTACTCCGCTTACGCTGATCAAGGCTCCGCTGGAAGAGGTGGTGGAGAAAGACATGGTGAAGGCGGAGGGGATGGACAATGTACGGATGGCCCTGAAAAGCGTGGACGGACTTCTGGGATTGGTCACCAGCCTGATAGATTTCGAGAGTACGGACAACTACACCTTGAGACTTCATGTCTCGGAATATGAGCTCAACAGTTATCTGGAGACGACCTGTGAGGCATTCCGCACATATGCCTCCATCAGGGACATCGATATCACCCGTGAGAGCGGCTTCCCTTACCTGAATGTCCGGTTTGACAAGGACAAAATGGACTCTATATTGAAGAATATACTGTCCAACGCACTGAAGTACACTCCACGGGGCGGGAGTATCCAGGTCCGTGCCTTCGCGGACCGGCATGTATGGGGTGTGGAAGTGGAAGACACGGGGATTGGCATTCCACCTGAGGAACGGAAGAAACTGTTCAGGAACCATTTCAGGGGCAGTAATGCCGTCAATCTGCAAGTGGCGGGAAACGGTGTCGGACTGATGATGGTACATAGGCTGGTAAGGCTGCACGGAGGCAGGGTCCGCGTTACCAGTACCGAGGGGAAGGGGACCATGGTATGTGTTATTTTTCCCCTGAGGAGCAGACGCCTTGACAAGGCATGCCCCGTTGCTTCGCCCAGGAAACAGGATACCGGGGAAACCCGCATGGGACCGGATTGCGGCCCCATGCGTGAGATCCTTCCAACAATGACCGGCGGGGACCGGCAGCGTATTCTTATTGTGGAGGACAATGACGATTTGCGGACCTACCTTGAGGGGCTGCTGAAAGAGGAATACCTGGTCCAAACCTGTTCCAACGGACGGGACGCGCTGCTTGTGGCGAGAGAATACAATCCGGACCTGATACTTTCGGACGTTATGATGCCTGAAATGGGAGGGGACGAACTTTGCGCGTCCGTCAAATCCGATATTGAGACATCCCATATCCCGGTCATGCTGCTGACCGCCTTGGGAGATGAGAAGGACATGCTGGAGGGGCTGGAAAACGGAGCTGACGCCTATATCACCAAACCGTTTAGCATAAACGTGCTCAGGGCGAATATCAGGAACATACTGGCAAACCGGGCACTGCTCAAACGGGCATACGCCGGTCTTGAGGACGGAGTCGGACAGGTTCCGCCGGACTGCCACAATACCCGGGACTGGAAATTCATGGCCTCCGTAAGGGAATGTGTCATGAAGAATATCGACAACCCCGGTTTCTGTGTGGACATGCTCTGTGGCATGCAGAACATGAGCCGCACCGGATTTTTCAACAAGTTGAAGGCGCTCACCGGCCATGCCCCGGCTGACTATATCCGCTCCATGCGGCTGCAATATGCGGCACAACTGCTCAGGGAAAAAGACTGTTCGATAACGGAAATCTCGGATGACTCGGGGTTCTCCGATGTCAGATATTTCAGGGAGGTGTTCAGGAAGTACTATGGAATGAGCCCGAGTGAGTACAGGAATTCGATGAGAGGATAACATCACGGGCAGACAGACTCCAGGATATGGCAGGTCTTATTGTCGGAGATGGTGTATGTTTCGCTCCGCACCGACAAGCCGGGCACGGTTAACTCGTTCACCGTAATGATGAAGGCGAACAGCCGCCCTGCCCCAGTATTGAGGCTCGTGCCTGATAGGGATAGTAGAAATAATAGTGTTCGTCCAACAGCCCGCCTGTGAGCGGTGTCGGACTTTCAGTTTTCCATACGAGACCGCCCGTGTCGGCATCCCTCTCGGCTGTCAGTTTCACGTTGGAATAGACTGTTTGAGTGCCCCGCACCACGTATAGGCCGCAGGCCCCGCCTTCGGAAAACTTGGTTTGGCAGCCATTCTCCACAGTACGGGTGGTTTTGCGAACAGCCGACGTATATCCACCATCGGTAATGGAGAAAGTAAGTTGCTGCGCCTTGTCTTGGTTGCCCGGGAGCTCTTCTTGCGTACAGGCGGCAAGCGATAGGAGCACCGCCGCCGGAATCGAATGTAGAATGCTTTGCTACAGTTTCTTTCTTTAATGTGATTAAAAAGCGCACACGGCCAGAAACCTAACTTTATAAGTACTTATCATTACTTTCCAGAGTGGCATCTGGAAAGTGTATGGCATATGCATTGTTAGGGCTATAATATGCCTCCGTAGACGACCAGTAAGAGGTGGTATAAATTGGCGTCGGACCGCCGGCAGCGACGAGGGATGGGTTGACTATATAATTCCAAATTTCGGCATTCGGAAAATCTTTCATCATAATCTTATCATCAGTAAGTCGGGCTGGGGTTAGTCTGCCTGTGGGGTCAGTGTCTTTCGGTATACAGAAGACGACACCGGCGACCGTCTTGCCCGCTACGGATTGCGGCTTCGGGTCTGCGATGACCTGAGCTTTCCCATTGGGATAGCGTTTGCGCAGTCCGCCGTCCGAAGTGCTCCTGCCCGAATAGATGTAGTCCCCAGCCTTCACTTCATCGGCAGTGTAGTGTATTGTTTTGGCTACCGCCACATTCTCCTCGCCGCCATCAATCCAGGTGTTGCCCGGCACCGTCTGCACCACGTCTATTTCATTCGTTTTTCCTCCGTGACACCTTCGCCCGCCATGAGCGTGAACTCTACTTTTGCCATGCGGTGGTTGAAACGGAGGCTGACGGCTTGGTCATAACCTCCCACTACGGTGACGTATAGAAGGCCGAAGCCGGCATACCCGCCACTTTGGTCGATATCGGCATTCGGAGTCCGTGCCGTGACACATGTCTCGGTAGTGCTCTTCCGGTAAATGGTGTTTTCAGCATCCTTTGGGACAGTATTGCCCGAGGCGTCCATTACGTACCTTTGGAGGCTGAGCATGCCATCCAGCATCACTCCTATCTCCTTGCCGCCGGCACGGGGGTGCGGTTGCGCCACCTCCGCTGTCAGTCGCAATGGGTACTTGCCATCGGGTAAACGTGTAGTAGATTCTCCCGTTTCCATCTTGCCGCAAGAGACGAGTAGCCCGCCCGCGAGCATCAACATCGGCTACCAGCCGCTGATGCGCATCCATCGTCCGGAATATCCTGTTCCTTTCACATCGTTATTTTTCTTTGTTTTATGTGGTTAGAAAGCGCACACGGCACGCACATTGAGTGCGCCGTCCTTTTCGCTGAGCTGTGCGAAGGCATTGTAGAAATACACGCTAAAAGCGCCATTCTTATTACTGGGGCTCTCCGAAGAAGACCAGAAACGTTTATGGTTATTGCGCGGTGACAATGCGTCACCGCCAACGGCGGAGATGGAGACTTCGACTATATCCCTCGTCTCTGTGTTGTCCCGTGTGTACGCAATATTATCGACATCCTTATAACATAGCATGTGCAGTTCCTTTACCGACGGCAAGAACCATCCGGTGCTGTTTGCCGGGGCTGGATTATTTGCGATAAATGTTTTCAGGACCTCAGCAGGATTGACCAAGGCATCGGTTTTGCCGTTTGTCTTGCAATATCCGTTATACGCCCACAGCACTTTCGTGTTCTGGTAACCGAGTATCCTGTTTATGTTGCCGGTCGCATCGAAACCAGTGGCAATGTTTACGTACTCATCCTTATCGACAGGATTGAAATCTGTTCCTCTTTGAAAATCCGCCACCCAGTCGTTAACGTTTTGCCACGAGACGTTGCCCGGAGCATCTTTAATCGACACGGCAAGGCCATGGGTGCAATTGGGATGTTCTTTCACCATAATCTTGTCGAAATCCAGAGACGCCGGCGTGATCCGTCCTTCAGGATTGGTCTCTGCCGGTGTCCAGAAGACGATGGCCGCCACGCTTGCCTTCTGCTCCTGTGCCAGGGTAGTACCCTTAGGCAGCAGGTTGCCGTCGGCGAGCAGGTAATCTCCCCGTTGCATCGTGTAGTCCTTTACAGTTGTCACCGCGCCGTCCACCTTGTATCTCTTGTAACTGCCGGTAGAAAGGCCGGACGGGGTTATGGTGAACTCCTTGCTTCCCTCGTCATAATGTCCTTCGATAGTCGGTGCGGGAGTCGCGTGATTCACCAAGTAGCGGTATGTACCATCGTTCACGCGCAGCGGCTGGGCAATGCCAGAGAATGTAGTGGCGGGTGACACGGCGTAATCAGGAATCCTCTCGTCGGTAAACTTGTATTTAACGGTATTCGGCATCTCGATGACGGCCAATGCCATACGATGGTTCATGGTGAAAGAGAGGTGGAGGGTGTTGTCTTCCCCTGTCGTTGCGGAGCCTTCGGCAGTCATCAAGTCGGAGGCGGTATATGCCGCATGAGTACTTTGGTCGCCCTGAGGCTGCCAAGCGGAAACCAACGGGGCGAAGAATTCCGTGTCGGTCAAGGCTGAGCCTGTGGGAGTGGCAGTCTTTCCGCTCATATCCGTTTAGTAGGGATAGTAGAGGTAGTAGTGCTCATCCGACAATCCCCCCACAAGTGTCGTGTTGTCCTTGGACTTCCACACGAGGTCGCCCGTGGCGGCATCCCTCTCTGCGGTCAGTTTCACGTTGGAATAGAGGGTTTGAGTGCCGTGCGTCACGTATCGCCGTCAGGCATGTTTTTCCTGCCGCTATGAACAACGGCGGGGGTATATGGTTATCCGGATGTTGCCGATGGAAAAAATCGGCTGGAAGAAGAAATAAATTTCTCGCAACGTTTCACAACAGCTTTGACCTGATGCTTTTCAACACACGCCACACCGTCATGCCTGAGAGCTTTATTCTCTTCCTAAGCAGATAGTTGGCAATCCGTTGCGCTCCCCATCTTCTTGTCTCACGCACAGATTAAGGATAATGGTTTCAATTTCAGGTGTTATCTTCATATTGGCAAGTCTTGATGAATGTTTAGACTTATCGGACAATTCCGACTTGCCTTGTTCTTTCTCGCAATTTATCCAACGGTATAACGTGGAACGGGTAATCCCGCACCGAAGGGCAGTTTTTGTCACAGAACCCGTTTCGACGTATAGCTCAAGCCATTTTTGGCGCATCCGTATATCTTCTTTCATGCAACGAAGATACGGATTAAGATTTGCCAACGAAAAGAAAAAGTGTAGCGTATCTATTGATACTTTGCAATTAAATACTACTCCGCTTTTCAGCCATCTCCTTAATACCAGCCTGTCAATCTACACATTGTTGAGAAGCCATTCATGATTAATATGATCAAAACAACCCTTAATGTCACCTTCCAGTATCCATTGTGGTAAACAGTCTCTACTCAACCATCTATGAAGTGCGTCTATTGCATCCGCAGTACTTCTAAACTTTCTGAACCCATATGAGTTCGCATCCGCTTCACTTTCAGTTATAAGTTCTAAAGCCATAAGATATATCCTGCACGGCTCTGTCCTTCATGGTTGGTATTCCCAAAGATCTTGTCTTGCCATTTGCTTTGGCTATGTTGACCTTCCTCAGCGGGAAGGCCTTATATCCTCTCCTTTTCAATAAACATATAGCTTCTATTTTCTTGGCATCAGTGTCCCACTTCATATGGTCAACCCCTGCCGTACGTTTACCTTTATTGGAAGTTACTTTCCTTATCGCCAATGCCTTGGCTTCGTAGGAAGTGGCAAGTAGGTACCGTAAGGCCTTTACCTTGTTGTACCTCTTTTCTTTGTGGGCCTTTGCTATTCGGACCTGCAGTTTTCTCACTTTACGCTCATATTTGGAAGAATCGATATCTTTTCATGTCGTGTTTCGTACGGTTAAAGATGCACACTCGGCTTTTGCCTTGCTCATTTGCAGTTTCTTCATTTTATTAAAGTTCTACAATCGTTTCACAAAGAATTACCCTGCGGAAGTCTGCCTGATTTCGCATGGGGTGATGTTTAAACCTCTATCCTCCGCATTACACAGAATCATTCACTTTCTCCGCAATCCTTTACCCGCACCACATTCGGCTTTTCTTGCAATTGGCTTACCTGCCTGACATAGACAGGAGAAATACGGGTTTACCAAGTTCCGTACAAGTAACTGACGCCTGCCTTAGAGCCCGCCCCTCCACCGCCAGTATGATGTCCGTGTAGCCTTACATTCCCAAAAGACTATCCTGACTACCCACCTTTTGGCTATAGCTTATAAATATCCGTAAGCTATTTCTTTATTACGATGGTGTAGCGATTCACATATGTTACTCATATCAGTCAGCCTAACAGCCTATACATTGGATATTTCTGTAAAGGACTGCATTGTCAAGAGGGCTTCGCACTAAACCATGACTGGTAAAGCACGCCTCTTTAGACTACTATTGACAGAACAATAGGTTCAGGCACAGTGCTGAACAATTACTTGTACGACTTCTTGTCGCACGGAATACCTAAAGATACAAAAAGGCCAACTAATTCGCAATAATTTGGCTATGAATTAGTTGGCTAATTTTATATTATTTAATAAATACCCCTATTCAGTTCGATTAATGGAGCTGAACTATAAATTTGGACGTTTGCCTTCTTATACAAGATTGACATTCATTGTTTCCGCTATTGTTTTGTTTTCAATCAGCATTCAACTGTATCAACATGAACAGTCGTTTGAAAACTTGAAACTCATTTTCCAAAAACATAAATAATCAACAGGTTATTAAAGGTAATCAGTTGGACTATACATTATCTCAGAAAATATATCTATTTGACCTTCATTATATCTTTCAACAGTCCCAACGGCTCATCTGTAGTGATAAAGTCGACTTTATCCCAAAAGTATTGCATGTCCTCTTTTTTATTAACCGTCCATACATTCACTTTTAGCCCCAAGGCATGGCAACTTTCAATCCAATCGGTATAACGGTAAAATTCAGAGAAGTGATAATCCGGTCCGGCACTACCCAATTCTTTCAGTTGTTGTGGAGATAAGTCCCCTTTCAGATAATATACAGGAGTGCTTGTGGGAGCCTGACGGATCAGTTCCTTTAATGCGTGAGACGAAAAGGTGATATATATCATCCGGGGTTCGAGTCCCATCTTCTTTATCATCGAAACGATCTCTTCAACAGCTTTTATCTCCCGTTCGGGTTTACTATGAGCTTTCAACTCCAGCACCAGCTTCAAAGATGTTTTCCGCTTAGCTGTTTCCAGAAGCTCTTTTAAGGAGGGTACGCATTCTCCATTCGCTAACCATAACCCGGTTAATTCCTTCAGAGTGGACTCTTCAACCTTATGCCCTTCAATAATCCCATCATGGCTAACCACCAAACCATTATCTTTTGTCAGCCAGACATCAAACTCCGAACCATAACATCCTATAGAATCCGCTTTCAACAAAGATGTAATGCTATTCTGTGCTGATCCTTGGGTTTTCCAGAAACCACGATGGGCAATCACCCGTGTTTGTGCCGAAGTATTGGCAATCATAAACATAATTGCCAATAAACACATTACCTTTTTCATTTTGTCCTTTCCTCTAATTGTTAGTTATATAAGAGCTGATTCTCTAGTATCCCGGATTCTGCACTAGATTGGGATTTACTTCTATCTGATCTTGTGGAATAGCAAGCCAATAGTTCTTGGGAGCGGTAAAATTACGAACGCCGGTTTCTTTCATGTCCGTAAGTTTATAAAAACTATCAGCGGTTTTTCCGGATAATGTCCAGGATTTCTGATAACGCATCATTTCAGTATGGGCAATTTTCCAACGGCGCATATCATGGAAACGTCTGCCTTCCATAGCCAATTCAATGGAGCGTTCATCATGTAATATTTCGCGCAACTTCTCTCCTGAAGGAATACCACCGGCTTTTGCCCATGAATCTGCAAAGGTAGGTAATCCGCAACGTTCACGTACTTTATTCAAATAGGACAGACTGGCAGTACTCAGTGTGCCGCTATATTCGAAATCCGCTTCTGCATAACTCAGATAGAGTTCGGCCAGACGCATATAAGGAAAGCACCAACGGTTGTAGGTTATTTGATCGGTAGTCCTATTATAGGTATCATATTTAGACACCCATTTCTGACAATAATAACCGTTGTCCGTTTGATACTCATCCTTGGCATTGCCATTATTCTGCTGCATTTCACCACGTCTGCATTTGAGCACTATTGTCTTTCCCTGCACGTCATAATTTCCACGATCAAAGCCAATAGAGGCATAAAAGCGCGGATCACGATTCCTGTGAAAACGTATCGTACTATCACCTGGTGCAATGGAATACGGATCAAGCTTCTTAGTCTCGGGGTCATCTGCCCAAGGTAGACCGTTCTTGGTATAATACCTACTCACACAATCCCACGTCGGGAATAAGGACCCTCTAAAACCTTTGGTCGAATAACTTGTAAATTCAACACGAGGAGCCATATTCTTGATACAGTAGGAAATAGTTCCCTGTTCAGCAAAGCCAAACAGGACTTCATTCCAGTTAAATCCGCTACCACTGATCCCATCACCGACAAAGGCTTCATA
>USSR01000064.1 GCA_900557355.1 uncultured Bacteroides sp. | reverse complement strand
CAGGTAGAGTGTGAAAAATTACTTTTAAAAAGAGAATCTAACTTTTGTTTAACTTAACAGATGTATCTAATAGATATGGAAAACAACAAAAAAAATGCTTCATTTATTTCAATTGCTGGTTGGAAAAGAATGCAGCCATTGTCTTTTTTACTTTACGACGATTTTACTAATCAACAAAAATATGTTTAACTTTAAAAAACATGGTATGAAAAAAAACTATGTCACAACTGCTGTTGCCTTACTACTTTTAGCAGGATGTAGCAACGATATTAAAGAAACTGATATTCAGTTTACCGGTGATACGGGAGCGAAAGTTTCTTTTAGTGCAGTAATAAACAATCATGAGGCTAGCAATCTTGTTACAAGAGCTACGGAAACAAACTGGGAGGCAGAAGACTCGGTAGGAATCACTTGTGGTACGGAACAAGTGAATATTCATTACAAATACAAGGGCAATGGTCTTTTTGCGGCAAAAGGAGGAAATGCAGAAGAGATTTGGGTATTAGGTTCCGGAGAGTATGATGTAGTGGCATACGCTCCATTTTCTGGTACATCAGGTGAAGAACAACCTGTATTGGAAGTGACTACAGCCAGTGACAATCAAGCTACAGCAGAAGAACGTGCGAAGATAGATTTTCTTTTTGCTAAAGGGAAGGCTACATCACAAACCCCGAACGTGACATTAGCATTCAATCATGTGATGAGTCGTATTAGATTGGAGTTTCAAGCTGGCGAAGGTGTGGACTTGGCAGATATAACTTGTTATCTTATTGGGCTTAAGAATAATGGTACATTTAATCCTAAAACAGGGGAGACAACAGTCAGTGAAGACCCTGTTACGGATAAAGATGATATTTATTGGGATAAAATAGGAGAGCAGGATAATTATACAGTACAAGCTATTTTACTGCCACAGAAGGTGCAAGGCAAAGTAACTATCCAAGCTAGAATGAACGGTTATCTTTATGAAGCCGAGTTTGCTAACTTGACAGAATTGAAATCAGGATTTTCTTATAATTACATCATCAAGACAAATAAATACGAGGACAATAATTATGTGTTGACAATTACAGAACAAACGCAAATAATAGGATGGGAGGATGAAAACCACGATCCTATAACATCCGACCCGAGTATAGCTGAAACTGGAACAGAGATAACTAATCCTAGTTGGAATATTACAGAAGAAACCGTAACTCCACAGCCTGTTGTGAAGTGATCTGTTTACCAATCTAATATAGATAAAAATGCTAAAAATATAAACATGAGATTTATGAAAATATATAATTATATATCAATGCTTTTTCTGGCTGGCGCAGCCATAGTTGCGTCTTGCTCGCAAAATGAAGAACTCACCGGAGAAACACCGGATTCTTTGCAGGGATTTCAGATTAGTGTGTCTGATGAAGGATTTATGGACGAAAGTGGTAAGACACGTGCTACAGAGAATGGATATACTACCCGATTTTCTAACGGAGATGCTATCGGTATATTTGCGGTAAGAGGAGAAACGGTGGTAGAGGATATCAAGAATCGGAAATTCACACTGACAGATGGCTATTGGGAATTGACTGATGGAGGGGATCCTATTGAATACAAAGGTTCACAATTTCAGCGGATGACTTTTTATGCATACTATCCGTATAATGCGAATGTGACTTTTGATCCGACGAAGGTGGATCCTTTTGAAACATACGTCAACAATTGGAAAATAGGCAGTGAACAAAATGAAGGAAATTATACACAATATGATTTGATGACGAGTACGGGTAGTGTTCAGGGGGATCGTTTGAAAGGACAGATCGCTTTTACTATGCAACATCGGATGGCTCTTGCGGTAGTGAAGATGCCTAATTTGACCTATAGCTTTACAAATGGCGGTATAGATGATTATTTGTTACCATTAACAGCCGGTTCGTTTACAGTGAACAATACTCAAGCAACTCCTTATTATCAGGAAAGTACGGATACATACCGTTTCTTGGTTAATCCGAAGAAGGAATTCTCAATTAAGGGTACTTATTCTGGAGTAAGTGAGATGGAATATGAAGCTAAAGGTACGCTGGAAGGAGGAACGGCGAAAATGTATACCATCGAAGATAAAAGTAAAATCAACCATACTTTGCAGGTAGGAGACTATTTTTGTGCAGATGGAAAAATAGTTTCAGTAGATGCGGAAACGGTGCCGGAGAATGTGATTGGTATTGTATGTTATGTAGGAAATTCACAACCCAGTGTAACACATACTGAACTCTATTCAGCAGAAGTTGATGCTTTGCGTCGCGATTTCCCTGCATGTACGCACGGTATAGTGCTATCTATTAAGAATTCTGTGGTAAAAGATAGTGAACAAAATGATGTTGCTTTGAAAATGTTCCATTCAAGTAAGTCCGGTTATTATTCAGACTGGTTTACTTCAGATGAGAATTGGGCAAACAAGTTTGTAGGTTGTAACACAGAGAAGGATGTTAACAAGAATGATGCTTCATTGGTTTTCCCAGCACTAATGGGATACAATAATACACAGTTACTTACTATGTGTTACGAAGGTATGGGTAGTCCTTCTACTTGCGACCATGCTTATGCGTATATCAAGGCTTATCGTGAAGCGGAAGCTATTCCGGCAAATGTGACTCCTTGGTATTTGCCCTCTATAATGTGTTGGGATACAGTCGCTAAGAATTTGAGTGTTATTAACCGTTGTCTCAAGAATGTAAATGGTGATGAGATGACCTCTGTCGAGTCAGGAACTAACAGTGGACACTATTGGAGTAGCACACAGCGTTCTCCAGCCAACCAATGGACACACGGTATGGCTGGTGGAAGATATCACATAATTTGTGAACGTGATTCGCGTGCCGGTTATTTCCGTATGATGCTTGCATTCTAAAATAATGACGGTATATAAAGTCCGTTAAAATTATACTTATATCATGAACATATACATATATGAATAAGAAAAACTTTATAAAGGGGACAACCTTACCTGTCGCTCTGTTTTTCACTATAGCAACTTTTGCACCTGCATGGGGATTGCAAACAGCTTCGGCAGCCATCGAAGTTGTACAGCAGCAAAGTACTATAAAAGGAACAGTAGTAGATAGCCAAGGCGAACCGATAATTGGAGCAAGTGTACTTGCGGAAGGAACATCTAATGGTACAATTACCGATATTGACGGTGTATTTAGAATAAATGTACGTCCCGGTGCGAAATTGAAAGTATCTTTTATAGGTTATACCGATAAAAAAGTAGTAGCGAAAAATGACATGAAAGTCATTCTGGTAGAGGATGTGACAGCACTTGAAGAGGTGGAAATCGTAGCTTATGGTACGCAGAAGAAAGTGACCATGACAGGAGCTATCGCTAGTGTGAAGGGAGAAGAATTGACCCGTGTATCTGTAGGTTCGGTTTCCAATGTATTAGGAGGGCAGATGACAGGTTTGACTACCGTACAATATTCCGGTGAGCCGGGAGCGGATGCCGCTGAAATTTTTATTCGTGGTAAAGCTACTTGGGAAAATTCTTCACCGTTAATTCAGGTAGACGGTGTGGATCGTGAAAGTATGAGTGATATCGACCCGAATGAAATTGAATCCATTTCTATCTTGAAAGATGCTTCGGCAACAGCCGTATTTGGTATTCGTGGAGCAAATGGGGTCATTTTGATTACAACTAAACGAGGAAAGGAAGGAAAGGCGAAAATTTCGTTTACTACTTCTGCTTCTGTATTGATGCCTACAAAAATGGTAGAACAGGCAAGTTCCTATGACTATGCCCGTTTTCATAATCAAATGATGTCCGGTGATGGCAAATCTGCCTTATTTAGTGATGGCGTGATTCAAAAATTTGCAGATGGTTCCGATCCTATTCGTTTCCCAAATATACAATGGGCTGACTATATTATGAAAAGCTCTACGCTTCAGAGCCAGCATAATCTGAACATCTCGGGAGGAACAGATAAAGTACGTTATTTCATCTCTGCAGGTGCTTATACGCAAGGAGGACTTTTTAGTGAGTTTGATCTTCCTTATAATTTAAGCTATCAGTACCGTCGGTTTAACTATCGTACAAACTTGGATATGGATGTCACTAAAACGACTACTTTGTCATTCAATATTAGTGGTAATGTGAATAATTCAGATCAACCGCGTACGAGTCAGGGATCTTCCGGATTGATTAAAAATATGTATTATGCTACTCCTTTCTCCAGTCCGGGAATCATAGATGGAAAATTGGTAAATTCGAGCGATGAGACTTATTCAGACGGACTGAAATTACCATTTACAGGAGGTACAGGTATGGGATATTATGGAAATGGGTTCAGCCAGACCAGCAACAATTCGCTGAATGTGGATGTGATTCTGGATCAAAAAATGGACTTCTTGACTAAAGGACTTTCCTTTAAAGTGAAGGGATCTTATAACAGCTCGTTTACAGTTAATAAAGTCGGTTCTGGTGGGTCTATTGCTACATACACTCCTGTATTGATGGATGACGGTAGTATTGCTTATCGTAAGTTTGGAGAGAATACAGATGTGAAGTATTCGTATACTACAGGCAAAGCACGTAATTGGTATATGGAAGCCAGCTTTAATTATAATCGTACTTTTGGTGATCATACGGTGACAGCCTTAGTTTTGTATAATCAACAGAAAGAGTATTATCCGAAATTATATTCGGACATTCCTCATGGATATGTCGGATTAGTCGGACGTGTCACTTATGATTGGAAGAGCCGCTATATGGCAGAGTTTAATGTGGGTTATAACGGTTCGGAAAACTTTGCGTCCGATTTGCGCTTTTCTTATTTCCCGGCTGGTTCTATAGGTTGGGTGATGAGTGAAGAGAAGTTTTTCCGTCCTTTGAAGTCGGTGGTTAGCTTCTTGAAATTACGTGCCAGTGTCGGTTTGGTAGGTAACGATAATATTGGAGGATCGCGGTTTATGTATATGGCTGATCCATATAATGTCGGTTTAGGTGACTTGGCAAATCGTGTAACGGCAAGTGGAGGAGCAACTAACGCCTGGGGATATGGATTCGGAACAGATAATGGTACTGTTAGTCTGGGTGCGCGTGAGGTAGCTAAGAATAACCCTGCTGTGACATGGGAAAAAGCTCTGAAACGGAACTATGGTGTTGATATTAACTTCCTTGATGACCGTCTGAAAACAACCTTTGAATATTATAAAGAACGTCGTAATGACATCCTTTTGCGTGACGGTACAGCTCCGGGAATGTTAGGGTTCATTACTCCCTATTCAAATTTAGGAAGTGTAGACAGTTGGGGCTGGGAACTTTCTTTAAAATGGAACGATAAGATTGGCGATAATTTCCGTTATTGGGCGGGTATTAACCTTTCTTATAATCAGAATGAGATTCTTGAAAAGAAGGAAGCCCCGCAGAATAATTTATATCAATATCAGAAGGGACACCGTATCGGTTCGCGTAGTCAATACGTTTTCTGGCGCTTCTATGATGAGGATACACCTGCGTTATATGAGCAGACATTTAATCGTCCGTTCCCCACTCACGAGAGCATTCTTCAAAATGGAGATGCGGTATATGTTGACTTGAATGGTGACCGTAAGATTGATGCGAACGACGCAAGTTATGACTATGGCTTTACGGATGATCCTGAATATATGCTAGGTATTAATTTAGGATTCAGTTGGAAGAATCTGGAAATAAGTACTCAATGGACAGGGGCCTGGAACGTAAGCCGTATGATTTCGGATGTATTTCGTCAGCCGTTCTATTCATCTTCCAATAGCGAGCAGGGAGGATTGTTGGCATACCATTTGGACCATACATGGACACCGGAAAATCCGTCACAATCTTCGGAGTATCCGAGAGCTACCATTGACAATGCGAAGAATAACTATGCTACCTCCACCTTATATGAGAAAGATGCAAAATACCTGCGTTTGAAAACTCTTCAGGTGGCATACAATTTTCACTTCCCATTGATGAAGAAACTTGGACTGAATACATGCCAGTTGGCTTTTGCAGGATATAATTTGTGGACTATTACACCTTATTTGTGGGGTGATCCGGAGGCAAGAGCTACTAATGCACCTTCTTATCCATTGTCCAAGACTTATACGTTGAGCTTGAAATTAGGATTCTAAAATAGATAAAGGAAAGATACAATGAAATTACAAAATAAATGGTTCATCGGTGCGATGTTGGGAGCGGCAGTTTGTTTGGTTTCCACTTCATGTGTGGACGAAATTAAATTCGGAAACTCTTTTTTGGATAAGGCACCGGGCGGAAATGCTACTATTGACACAGTGTTCAATAGTGCGGAATATACGCGCCAATTTTTGAACACCTGTTACAGTAGACAGTATTACGGATTACCCTATAATACGGACAGTAACGGTAATATTCCTGATTCTTCCAGTCCTTATTTAGGAAAGAAGGATGCGCTAACAGACTGCTGGTCACTTTATTTTAGTGACGCAACTGTATATCAGCAGTATTATTTGGGTTCTCTCAATGCCAACTATGGCACGCGTGGTAATATTTTCCCATATACACGGGAAATGGTATGGGAAGTAGTGCGCTGGTGCTGGTTGTTAATGGAAAATATAGATAGAGTGCCGGGCATGGATAGCACTGAAAAAACTCAGTTGGTGGCAGAAGCTAAATGCCTGATTGCGGCACGCTATTTTGATATGTTCCGTCATTATGGAGGTCTTCCATTGTTATATGCTTCATTCACCGGTACGGAGTCAGGTTATGAAATCCCCCGTGCTACGGTAGAGGAGACTGTTAACTACATGATAAAGATGTTGGATGATGCTATCAATTCCGGTGGATTGGTGTGGGCTTATGCTGATGCCGATCTTGCCAGCAAGGCCGGACACTGGACAAAGGCCGGTGCGATGGCATTGAAATGCAAAATCTGGCAATTTGCCGCTTCTCCGTTGTTTAACGATGTCAACGGATATGCAGGAGGAAACTCAGAGGCTGAACAGCAGCATCTGGTATGGTACGGCGGCTACCATGCGGAACTTTGGGATAACTGTTTGAAGGCTTGTGAAGCATTCTTTAAAGAGCTGGAGAGTCAAGGCGGGTATAGCCTGAATAAGGCTTCGGAAGAAACACCGGAACAGTATCGGCAGGCATATCGTATGGGATATATTCGTCAGAACAGCAAGGAGGTCTTGCATTCTGTCCGCACGAATATGTCGGACGCTTTCAACTCAAGTTCTTATATGTGGCATTCCTGGGCTGTTCCGTCACTTTGTCGTACCGAATATCCGCCTACACAGGAATATGTGGAGATGTTCCCATGGGCCGACGGTACTCCGTTTGACTGGAAAAAGGCGGAAACAGAAGGTAAGTTGGATGCAATGTTCCTGACCGGAACATTCAAAAATGGAGAACAACTATTGTCGGAAATCGTATTAACCCGTGATCCTCGTCTGTATGAGCATTGCATGGTAAACGGATTGCCGAAGATGTTAGACTGGAGTGCAGGAACAATGTCCGGTTTACCTTATGAACTGTGGGTCGGAGGATACGATGAAGGACAAAATGCAGCGCTTGAATCAGGTAACTATGCGACTGGTTATAAAAATATGAAATATTATTTGGGAACAGAGTACCAACGTCAGTATACGCATTGGGTATATCTTCGTTTATCTGACATTTATTTAACTTATGCAGAGGCCTTGCTTCAAGCCAAGAATGATCACCGGGGCGCTATTAACCAAATGAATATAGTACGTGCCCGTGTAGGATTGAAGAAAGATTTGGCGGAGTGTGTTACAGATAAGAATTTACTTTCTGACAAAGCAGCCTTATTGGAAGAATTGCTGTGCGAGCGTGTTCGGGAATTGGGGCTTGAAGATAGCCGTTACTTTGATCTTATCCGTTACAAACGTGCCGATCGTTTCGAGAAGCGCCTGCACGGGTTGCTCACCTATCGTTTGGATGATACCGGTAATCGTATAACGGGAAATGCTAAATGGAATGAAGGAGATAAGAACAAGGGAGCATTGCAGCCTACTCGTTTTGAATATGAAAGGTTTGAGTTATCCAAACCGGTCCGTCGTTGGTGGACATACGGATTTGATCCCAAATGGTATCTTTCTCCATTCCCGCAAACGGAAATTAACAAAGGATATGGATTGATTCAGAATCCGGGTTGGTAATGTGAGACAGCGAAATAGATTAAAACAATATTGAATATTGATTTATATGAGAAAAAATAAGATTCTGATACTGGCTTTACTGGTTTGTTTGAGCATTCCGGTCAGAGCGCAGAATACAGACAACAACATTATAGGTATTGTTGTTGATAAATCGGGAAACCCAGTCTATGGAGCGTCCGTTAATGTGGAAGGTGGCGCAGTGGAGACCCGGGTTGAAACTGATAAAGATGGTAAATTCGAGATTGCGGTCGAGAAAGGACAACGCTTGAGTGTCGTTTCTGTCGACAAAGGCTCTACCACAGTTGTGGCAAAGACTGATGGTCCGATGACCATTGTGATGGGATATGCAGCTCAGACTATTGATGTGGGAGCTAACCGGACATTCAATCGTCATGAATCAACGGCAGCAGTTTCTACCACCTATAATGAAGAGTTTAATAAGCGGTCTTCCCGGAATATATCCAATTCTTTATATGGATATGGATTGGGCCTTACTACTTTGCAGAATGCGGTCAGTACCGGGTTAATGGCAGATCCTACCTTTTATGTACGTGGTTTGCAGAGCTTGTCAAGTAGTACACCGCTTGTGCTGGTTGACGGTTTGGAACGAGACATGAGCTTGGTGAGTCCGGAAGAAGTAGAATCCGTTTCCATCCTGAAAGATGCCGCGGCTGTGGCATTGTACGGATACAAAGGAGTGAACGGTGCGATCTTGATTACGACGAAGCGTGGTAAGTACAAAACAAAAGAGATAACCTTTACGTATGATCATATCATTAACACACAGTCTCGACGTCCGGAATTTGTGGATGCGGCTACGTATGCTTCTGCAGTGAATGAAGCGCGTGGATATGAAGGTTTGGGAGCTCGGTATACTCCGGAAGAAGTCGATGCTTTCCGTAATGGAGTAGGCAGTGGAGGGGCTTCCCGTATGTACCCTTATCTCTATCCTAATGTGAACTGGATTGATGAAACCTTTAAAGACAGAGGAGTGTCTAATAAATATACGATCGAATTCCGTGGAGGAGGAGCAAAGTTCCGCTACTATACTATGGCGAATTTATTAACAGACAAAGGGTTTATCAAAACCCCGAATGCAAATGACGGATATTCTACACAAAATATGTATTCACGTGCTAATTTGCGTACAAATCTGGATATTGATTTAACCGCCACTACCAAATTGAAGTTGAATCTTCTCGGTACCTTGTCCGAATCTCGGATTCCGGGGGCTTCGGTTAACCTATGGGATATGATTTATTCGATTCCTTCTGCAGCTTTTCCGGTTCGTACGGAAGATGGCAGTTGGGGAGGAAGTACTACTTGGGCGGGGACGTCGAATCCTGTCGCACAATCGCAGGGAGCTGCTTATTCTAAAGGACACTCTCGTAGTTTGTTTGCCGACCTTACCTTGTCACAAGATTTGTCTGGTTTGCTGAAAGGATTGGGAGCTAACTTTCGTTTAGCTTATGACAACTATTCCAATATTCTGGAAGATCATAGCAAGACTTATACGTATGCCGGTTATGCAACAAGCTGGACAACTAACGGTCCGTTTTATACTGCCATTTCAGGTGGCGAATCCAGTGAAATGGGTTCGGGTGCAGGTATTGACAACTGGGCGCGCCAATTTAACTTTGCAGGTAGTGTCGATTACAATCGCTCGTTTCGGAAGTGGGATGTGTATTCTCAATTCAAATGGGATTATGAGTATCGTGATTCATACGGATTGAACACTACTATTTATCGGCAAAATGTATCCTGGTATAATCATGTAGGTTTCTCTAATCGCTATTATTTGGATCTGGCATTGGTTGGCTCGGCCTCCAGTTTATTGGCACCGGGGCATAAATGGGCTTTCTCGCCTACCATTTCTGCTGCTTGGGTGCTTTCGGAAGAAAAATGGTTGAAAGATGTGTCTTGGGTGAACTTCCTGAAATTGCGCGCTTCGTTTGGAGTGATCAATGTTGATTATCTGCCTAAAGACGGAAGTACTACCGTATATGACTATTGGGATCAGATTTATACGACTACCGGTACGCAATATAAGTTTAACAGTAGTTACGACTCTGAATTCGGAAGTACTATTATCGGGCGCCTGGCAACTGCTAATTCGACACATGAGAAAGCGTATAAATACAATGTTGGTGTTGATGCCGTGTTGTTCAATGGACTGGACGTGACGGCAGAAGGCTATTACCAACGGAGAAAAGATATTTGGGTCTCTTCCGAAGGAAAATATACCGATGTGTTGGGCGTAGATGCTCCGTTCGAGAATGCCGGAATCGTTGATAGCTATGGCGTGGAACTAGGACTTAACTATACGAAACGGTTAGGAGATGTAGTGTTCAACCTTGGCGGTAATTTTGCTTGGAATAAGAATGAAATTAAGGAACAACTGGAAGAACCGCGTTTGTATAAGAATCTTGTGCAAACAGGAAATCGGTTGGGACAAGTATATGGAATGGTAGCTGAAGGTTTCTTCAAAGATAAAGAAGATATAGCAAACAGCCTTCCGCAAAACTTTAGTACGGTAGTGCCGGGAGACATAAAATATAAAGATGTGAATGGAGACGGAATCATTGATGCCAATGATAAAACAGCTATCGGTTATAGTACGACGGCTCCGGAAATTTATTATTCTTTCCATTTGGGAGCCGAATGGAAAGGGATTGGAGTAGATGTAATGTTTCAGGGAACAGGTAACTATTCTGCTGTCTTGAATACGAAGAGTATGTTTTGGCCGTTGATAAATAATACGACACTTTCTACTCATTATTATGAGAATCGTTGGACACCGGAAAATCAAAATGCCAAATATCCTCGTTTGAGTTCACAGAGTAATGCCAATAACTATCAGGCTAATACAGTTTGGTTGGCGGACCGGTCATTCTTGAAGTTACGTAACGCGGAGGTGTATTACAGATTTCCGGAAGAATGGATGAAGAAGACTAAGATATTGGGGAGTGCCAAGTTATATGTCAGAGGAACAGACTTGTTCTGTTCAGATCATATTGATGTGACAGATCCGGAATGTTATGGTGTAGCGACTCCGCTGAATAAGAGTGTAGTAGTCGGTGTTACGATTGGTTTTTAATCATAAAAACAAAGCGAAAGAATGAAACTGAAAAACATTATCTACGGAATGATGTGTGTAGCCGCACTCGGTTCCTGCTCAGATAAGATGGAATATCATGAGTACAATAATTATGATGAGGATTTTGTGAAGCTCAACTTCGGTAATGTAGGAGGGCTGATAACAAATATCTATTTGTCCATGGATGTGGACTTTGGAAACTATAGCGGGGCAATTCTTGGTTCTGCTACCGATGAGTCCGAATATGCTTATTCGGGAAATCAGATTGAAGACTTTTACAATGGTTCTTGGAGTCCGTCGAATGCTAAAAGTAGCATGTGGACGTCCTGTTATGAAGGGATAGCCAATTGTAATTTATATCTGGAGAAGTTTACCGGACTGACATTTCCCGAGTTGGCTTTGAACAGTGATTATGCACAACAGATGTTCCGCTATACCAATTACCAGTATGAGGTACGTTTCCTTCGTGCATATTTCTACTTTAACTTGGTACGGCAATATGGAGATGTGCCGTTTAGCGACCATATATTAACAGCCGAAGAATCGAATACGTTATCGCGCAGACCGGCACAGGAGATTTTTGATTATATCATAGCCGAATGTGATGATATTAAAGATAAGATTATCGTCGATTACAGTAAACTGGGAGATATGGCATTGCCTAGTAGTCCGGCGGAAACAGGACGTGCCAACCGTAAAACGGTATTGGCCTTGAAAGCTCGTGCAGCATTGTATGCGGCAAGTCCTTTATTTAATCCGACTGATAATAGAGAACTGTGGTATCGTGCAGCTAAAGCCAATAAGGAAATTTTAGATGACAGTAATGGGTTTGCTGAAAAGGCAAAACTCTTAGTGGAGGATTATTCATCACTTTGGAGCAAGGACAATTACAATGACGCTACTAATGAATTGATTTTTCTCCGTCGTGCCACTACTACCACTAATTCTTTTGAGGGATATAACTTCCCGGTAGGGTTGGAAAATTGTAAAGGTGGAAACTGTCCCACACAGACACTGGTGGATGCGTATGAGATGAAGGATACAGGGTTGCGTCCGGACGAGTTGGATAACTATGATCCTGCTAATCCTTATTATACCAACCGCGACCCTCGTTTCTATCTGACTATTGCCAAGAATGGGGACGAAAAGTGGCCTAACTGGAATACTGTTCCTCTGCAAACCTATCAGGGCGGACTAAATGCGGAGCCTTTGAGTGGCGGAACTCCGACTGGCTATTATCTGAAGAAGTATTGTCAGACGGCAGTAGACTTACGTGCCGGTACAGCTTCAAAGACCTATCATTCATGGATTACATTCCGTTTTGGAGAGTTCTATTTGAATTATGCGGAAGCTGTATATAAGTATCTGGGTAGTCCGTATGCAACGGATAATGAATTTACAACTTCGGCTGTGGATGCTATCAAAGTAGTTCGTACGCGTGCCGAGATGCCCGGATTCCCTCAAGGGATGACCAATGATGCTTTCTGGAAGAAATATCAGAATGAACGTATGGTAGAATTGGCCTTTGAAGGACATCGTTTTTGGGATGTACGTCGTTGGAAGGAGGGTGACAAACATTTCAAGAACATTGTTGAAATGAAGATTACGAAGAATGGGGATGATACTTATACGTATGAACGTAAGGTAAAAGAAAGAAGTTGGGATGATAAGATGTATTTCTTCCCGATTCCGCAGAGTGAAAAATCTAAGAATCCTAATTTGGAGCAGAATCCGGGGTGGTAACCCACAACCGGAATGCTGATGAATAGTGATAGGATATTCTTGCATAGAACGGATGTTTATAGAATAAAAAAACGAAAGAAATGAAGAAACATTATATAATACTGGGGCTGTTTTGTCTGCTGGCCATAGTTGCCTGCTCGGATAATGACCCCGTCGTTGAAGTGAACAATGGCAATCAGACGGAAGAGGAGTTGCCGCCTCTGCCTACTGAAGTTATAACGGGTAGCCGTGCAATGTGGGTTAGTTACGACCCGGCACCAAATGTTGACGCCAATAACTCTTCCGGCATATCATCCGCATTGATTAGCTGGAGATTACTGAAGACCGATCCGTCTAATGTTGCTTTTGATATTTATAAGTCGGTAGACGGCGAGACGGAAGTGAAATTGAATGAGAAACCTATTTCGAATACTACTTCTTGGGTGGATGCGGATATTGATGTATCAAAAACGAATGTATACCGGGTCACTCTTGCCAATCAGGCTGAAACGCTTTGCGATTATACCTTTACCTCTGAAATGGCAGAAAAGTTTTATCATGAGATTAGATTAAACATGAATGTACCCGATGCGTCGATTACATATTCTCCTGATGATATTCAGCTAGGTGACTTGGACGGTGACGGTGAATTGGAGATTGTGGTGAAGAGAGAACCGTATGATGGTGCCAACCAGGGGGGATGGAATAATGGTTCGACTTTGTTGGAAGCTTATAAGATGGATGGTACTTTTTTGTGGCAAATTGATTTGGGAATCAATATTCGTTCCGGTTCACATTATACTTCATATATTTTATACGATTTTGATGGAGATGGTTTATGTGAAATAGCTTTCCGCTCTTCAGAAGGTACAAAGTTTGGGGATGGTAAGGTCATTACCGATGCTTATGGTAATGTGAACGATTATCGAATTCGTCAGACTGACGCTGTGGGCTGGTATTCGGGAGCAAGTATTAATACAATTTGCGGTTTGATAATGGAAGGTCCCGAATATATCTCTATTTGCCGTGGATATGATGGACGTGAAATTACCCGGGTGGATAATATTCCTCGTGGTGGAAGTGGTTCAAAAGCGTCGCGTGCTAAATATTGGAGTGAATATTGGGGAGATGATTACGGAAACCGCATGGACCGTTTCTTTATCGGGGTGGCTTATCTGGATGGTATACCTGACGAAGCGACCGGAGTGAGAACAAGCAACCCCAGTCTGATCATCAGTAGAGGTATTTATCATAATTGGCAAGTATGGGCACTCGATTTGAAAGGGAATAAACTGGAAACCCGTTGGAAGTTTGATACAGCCGAACATTCTTCAAAATGGTTGTCCATGTGTTCGCATAGTTTTCGTGTAGCGGACTTGGACGATGATGGAAAAGATGAAATCTTGTATGGTTCTGCGGCTATAGATGATGATGGAAGCGAATTGTGGTGTACCGGAAACGGTCATGGTGACTGTTTATGTGTTGGCAAATTTATAAAAGACCGTTCAGGATTGCAAATTGTTGCTTCATTTGAAGAACCGGGCAATTATAATGGACAAGGACACGGTTATGGATGTCAAGTGATTGATGCAAGAGATGGTGGCTTGATTACCGGCCATGGAGCGGGTTCGACTACTGATGTCGGTCGTTGTATTGTGGCAGATATCGATCCGGATAGCCCGAATTTTGAGTACTGGTCTTCTTTGCAGGAAGGGGTATTCAGTTGTAGTGGCAGTGGATTGGTATCCAGTACATATCCTACAGGTATTGGTGGTGGAGTTTTGTATAATGTAGCCATTTATTGGAGCGGGCAGCCGACAAGAGAAATGCTGGACCGTGCTTGTGTCGTGAGCTATAAAGAGAACCCTGATGTAAACAAGACGAATAAGACTCGTTTGGTATATTTTGGAACTTACGGTAGCAATGACGGTAACCATAGCACCAAATACAATCCTTGTTACTATGGTGATTTTCTCGGTGACTATCGTGAAGAAGTAATAATGGGTTCAAGTGACATGAAATCTATTTATATATTCTCCACGAATCATCCTACCGAATTCCGTCTTCCTCACTTGATGACCGATCATAATTATGATATGTCTCAAGCGATGCAGAATATGGGATATAACCAGGGAACTAACTTAGGTTACTATGTAGGTGCTGAAACTTTGAAAAAAGCAGAATAAAAAGGTTTTTGAATAAGAAATCTCTTATTTGATATGAGTTTGTTGAAAAAGAACAATCCGGCTAACTGTCGGGTTGTTCTTTTTTTCATAGTTGAACGAATCGCCATATATATGGATAATATTCTATTTCTTAATTGATCGGCTCTCCCTACCTTTGTAAGGTGAGATAGCAAATATACATATGAAAAAACTCTTTATCCTTTTGTTCCTCTTCATCACTTTAGGAACAAACGCACAAAACAATAAAGTTTCCGGCCTCAACGCCCGCCAGTTTCATAAATATTGGAAGGTAGAGTCGGAATCTCCGGATTATAAAGTGACATTTCAGGGTGATACCGCTGAAATACTGTCTCCTAAAGGCCTTACCTTATGGAGGAAAGAAAAGATGAGCGGACGGGTAACCATTGAATATGATGCATGTGTAGTTGTAGAAAAAGAAGGAGACCGTTTGAGTGACCTGAATTGCTTTTGGATGGCTTCGGACCCCAAACATCCTGATAATATATGGAAACGTGAGAAGTGGCGTAGCGGAATCTTTCTGAATTGTTATTCTTTGCAACTCTATTACATGGGATATGGTGGAAATTATAACTCTACTACACGCTTCCGTCGTTATGACGGCAATGAAGCAGGAATCACAGATCCCAAAGTACGTCCTGCCATATTGAAAGAATATACAGATACCGAACATTTGCTAAAAGCGAATCACTGGTATCACATTAAGATAACAAATGAAAATAATAGGGTTAGTTATTACATAGACGGCAAGCGACTGGTGGACTTCCGCGATGCCGAACCTCTGACAGAAGGATGGTTCGGCTTTCGTACCACCTTATCCCGTACCCGCATTACAAACTTCCGCTATGAATGTTTGCCACCCCAAACGTCTACTGTTCCTTTACATTGGATCGGCAATACTCCTGAACAAGACAAAGCTGTAAGCTTCGGAGTTCCTTTTGATGAAGGCTACCTATTTCCAGAAACTTCATTGCGGTTAAAAACAGATAGAAATCAAGAGATTCCGGTAGATACTTGGCCATTGGCTTACTGGCCGGATGGTTCCGTGAAATGGAGCGGAGTTGCCGGAGTCATTCCTGCCGGAACAGAAAGACTGACATTAGAAAAAGCCCCCCGGAAAGCAAAAATTATCAATAAACAGCCTAATGCTTCTATTGCAATCACTGAAACGCCTGAAAATATTCAAATTGAAACAGGGCTGATTTCCGTATTTATTCCCCGACACGGAGATTTCCTGATTGATAGCCTATTGTATAAAGGAACTAAAGTAGGAGAGAAAGCGCGTCTGATTTGTAATACTCAAAGCGAGCCGATTCAAGAAAATACATCTCAAATATCTTTTACTCATTACATAGGGGAAATAAAATCAGTAACCATAGAACGTCTGGGCTCTGTACGGGCACTTGTAAAGTTGGAAGGGATACATCGGAACAGGAATAAGGAGATTGATACGAATCACTCTGAAGGGAAAGGGAATTATGCGAATAACTCTGATATGAACAAACTGAATAACCGTGAGTGGCTTCCTTTTGTGGTACGTCTCTACTTTTATGGTGGTAGTGAACAGGTCAAAATGGTACATAGCTTCGTCTATGACGGAGATCAGAAGAAAGATTTCATTCGTAGTTTAGGTATTCGTTTCGATATTCCTATGCGTGAAGCTCTGTATAATCGTCATATTGCTTTCTCGTGTGCGGATGGAGGAGTATGGAGCGAGCCGGTGCAACCATTGATAGGACGTCGCATGCTGACTTTAAATAAGACAGATAATAAGAAAAACAGTAATGAAAAGAAAGATGCACAACAGAAGTCAACAGATGAACCCTCCCTGCAACAACAGCAAATGGAAGGCAAACGTATTCCACCTTATGAATCTTTCGATGAAAAGAACCGCTCTCTGCTCGATAACTGGGCT
>USSR01000063.1 GCA_900557355.1 uncultured Bacteroides sp. | reverse complement strand
TCTACCAAATAAGGTTGTAATACAGGTTGAGTAGTCACATAAGACGAAGTACTCACAGCTATTCCAGCATTACTGGCCACTGTCAGGTTAAAAGGTATCGCAAGTTCAGGACTAGTGCACGATACCACAATAGTCAACAAATCCTTTGGCATTATCTTGGCATCATACAATTTTTCCTGTTGTTCTACCTCGTTCACAACTTCCACATTTTGAAAATATGGAACCTTTTTATAAGACTGACAAGCAGTCAATAGGAATGGCAACAATAGTAGCCATAAATTTCTGTTGTTAAGTCTTCTCATCATAATTCGTAAATTCATAATTAAACGCCCTTTAATTTCTAAGTTTTTATTATCGTCTTTTTATTGTCAATTATTTAATATGCTTCTTTTTCTCCGCGTATGGCATTATACACTGTCTTATACATAATATATAAATCCAATAAAAAAGTCCAATGCTCTATGTACCAGATATCACGTTGCACGCGACCCTCCATCTGCCAGAGTTCTTTCGTCTCACCACGATAACCAGTCACCTGCGCCCAACCAGTTATTCCAGGTTTAACAAAGTGACGAACCATAAACTTATTTATCAGATTAGAATATTCCTCCGTATGCTTCAACATGTGTGGACGGGGACCTACAATAGACATATCACCCTTCAACACATTGATGAATTGTGGTAATTCATCCACACTAGTCTTCCTCATAATCTCTCCGATACGTGTTTTACGAGGATCATTTTCCGTGGCCTGAAGAGTATCACATTGCGTATTAACCTTCATCGAACGAAACTTGTAACACCAGAATTCACGACCATCCTCACCACTGCGTTTCTGCTTGAAAAAGACAGGGCCGGGAGAACTTAGCTTGATCGCAATTCCGAAGAATATATAAACGAACGGGAAGACTGTAATAAGAAATAGCCCTGAACAAATGACATCAAAAGTACGCTTGATAATACGGTTCTCCAATGACTCCAATGGCTCACAACGAATGGAAAGCACAGGAACATTACCCAATAACTCAAAATGCATCCTACGTTTCAAATAGTTACGGACATTAGGAACACTAAAAAAACGGACCAAATGATTTTCACAGTAATTAATAATAGGAACAATCTCCGCACTACGCACAGAAGGAAGACTACAATAAAGCTGATTAATCTCTCCCGCATGTTTTTCTAAAAAAACACTTACTTCATTGGGTTGTCCCAAATATGGAACCTCCTGTGGATACCGACCCGAAGGAAAATCCTCGAAATAACCCAGTACACGATAACCAGACGTAGGATCATCCGTCATCGCATGATAAAGTTCCTGCATATTCTCATGGCTCCCAACCAATACGACCTTACGAACATTTCCTCCCTTTTTTCGATAAAGCTCCAGAAAGTGACGGGAAATTAAACGATAGCTGATAATAACAATTATTAAAGCAACATAAAACAGTCCGAAATATCGGGAATGTGAAAAATGAAAATGAAAAACAAGCAACGTACAAACCGATAAAAAGACAAAAGGAACCATGTTACGTAAAACACGGATCATAATCTGTTCAGGACGTACCACAGGACGATGAAGAATAACACCTGAATGCATATTACAAAGTAAATAGCACAGAGTGATAAGAGTCATACCCTGAAAGATAGAACCGCAATGAATACACCAGAAACGGGTACCCAGAAACAAATTAAATCCCCATAAAAGCAGGTTCAGCAAAATAAGATCCCCAAAAAGGACCAAAGATTTTAGGACTTTGTTAAAACGTTGGACTTCCTGCATACACTTTATTTTTATAATTCTTATCTGGAATAATTACCTATTTTTTCAGTAATGCGAGTACAAATTGCGGTACTTTCCAAGCCATCTTTTCCAATTTGGTCAAAGTAGGCCATAATCCGTGCGAGACATACACCCTAATATCCTCTTCCCACATCTTCTTACGTTTAGCACTATCAGTAGAAAGCCCACCCATACGCATCCGCACGATATATTCATTGAGATATGTCACCGTGAGTCCACCGGTCAACAGATAGCGTACCAATAGGTCACTATCAGCTGCAATTTTATAACTCTCGTTATAAAGCCCCAGTCTCATCATTACATCGCGTCGTATATAGCAAGTGGGATGAAGCGGAAGCCATCCATGACGCACTTTCCAAAGACGATACCCTCCCCCAATCCAGTTGCGCACCACTTTGTTCGTATTATCAGGATTCACAAAGAGACCATCACCATATAAGAAATCAGCATGTGTCCGTTTTATTCGTTTTACAATGCGCCCAATTACCCCATTATCATAAAAAAAATCATCCGAATGCAGCAATCCAATTATCTCTCCCGTAGCCACACGAATACCCTTATTGATAGCCTCATACATACCATGGTCAGGTTCCGATATAATGATCGAAATTCGATCTACATATTCTCGGATAATATCCAACGAACCATCCGTACTGGAGCCATCCACCACAATAAACTCTATGTCATTATAATCCTGTGCTAAGACACTCTCGATAGCACTCCTAATCGTTGCTGCACGATTGTAGCACGAAGTTATAATTGAAACTTTCATAAAAAATAGCTTTATCCATTAATAAAACATATACTGCCTCTTTTACTCATATTTATGAATCCAATCTAAAGTGACCTTAGTACCCTCTACCCTAGATACCGGCAAATGAGGAGCTATTGATTTTATAGGCTCCAAATTATGAACATTGTTCGTTGTCATATTATGCAGTCGGAAGCTAGTCATAGGGAAAGCGATTCCTATTTTTTTTAAACAATCCCCCACATATCCCATCCATCGGAAGCAAAAATAAGGGACATGAGGAATTTTAATACCTTCGATATTTGCTATTTCATTAGCCCAATCTGTGATAGAATAGGCTTCGTAGTCTCCTAGATAATACACATTTCTGTTCACTTTTTCAGACTCCGCCTTCAAGATAGATTCTATTTGATAAATAGCATTGTCAACATATCCATACGTCTTTTTACAAGCTTTCTTGCCCATATGAAAATACATACGATTCATCACAATATGGAAAAATTTATCGTAAGGTTCTCCAAACCATGGTCCCCAGATTGATGTGGGCCTTATAATGCTCCATGTATAAGACGGATTTGCCTTCTTTATTCTTCTTTCTGTTTCAACTTTACTTTCTCCATAAAGTGTATGAGGCGCATAGTCTTCAAAATCTTTAGGCATGTATCCGGGTTCACACACATACATTGATGAAGCAAACACTGCTTTTTGGACTGTACCAGCTTCATCAATTGCTTTCAACAGGTTACTTACTCCAGTCATATTGGCATCGTAATCTTTCAAAGTCAAGCCTCTTAAATCTGTTCGAGCTGCCAGATGAATCACTATATCCGGTTTGTATTCCACAATTTTCTCCCTCAACTCTTCATACTCTCTAATATCCACGCGTTTCCAAAATCTATTGTGAGAATCGATTTTAGGCTCATTAATATCGAAAGTAAGAAGTTCGGCATCTGTTTTTTTTAACAGATGTTCTATCAGATTAGTACCAATAAATCCGCTTCCACCTGTAATTAGTATCTTTTTCATTAATGAGGTATATGATTAATTTTCTTAGACTTTTTACTCATTATAAAAGGTTTATATATTCTTCTTGATAGCGCCTAGACATTACTTCAGAGGTAAACTCTTTAGTGTAAACGTATTGAATGTTTTCTGAAGCCTTTAAACTATCAAATTCCAGTATTCTTGTTATCCCTTCAAGCAACTCTTTCTGATTGTGTTGATTGTAGAGAATACCTGTATCATCTCCCAACATATTCATTACTGCTCTATGCGATGGAATATCAGACAAAAGCATAGGAAGTCCAACACTCATACTTTCCAACAAGGTATTCGCCAATCCTTCTGTATTGGAAGCCGATATATAAAAATCAGATGCAATTATATAATCATAAACCCTGTTTGAAAAACCAGGCATTATGATATTTGTACTTTCTTGTTTTTTAAGCTCATCCCACATGGGGCCCTTACCAAGCATCACAAGTCCAATGTCTGATCTGTCGAGTAAACGAAACGCATGGATGATAATATCAGGATTCTTTTCTTGTGAGAATCGACTAATAAAAATGAAATATTTCATCCCCTCTTTCAATCCAAATTCTTTTCGATATTTTGATTTTTCATCGTCATTATACTTCCAAACAGGCATAGAGGAACCATTAGGAATACATTTAAAATCCCAACCTTTATTAGTTAAATAATCTTCTCTAATATTGGGAGCACAACAAATCCCATTTTTTATCCAACGAGTGAAAATATGATCAAGTAAAATAACAATTTCACCTTTAATTTTGCCATATAATACAATCTGAAACTCATTTGGATAATTGTGAATAGTGAATATCTTAATAAATTTCTTTGGAAGAAATGCCATAAGATATAAAGATCGCGGACAATGAGCATGTAACACATTCGGTTCAATCTCATTAACAGTGTCTTTTAGCCTTAAATATAATGAAATTGGATTCAGAAATTTATTCTTCGAAAGTTGATATATACTTATAGGTAATTTTGAGAAATCATGCATTCTTGTCGTTTCTTTCTCTGGAACAAATGTAATAATAGAGACTTCAAATTTTAAGAAATCAATATTCTTAATGATGTTATACATTACATTGACAGGTCCTTCGTTGCATAGCGAGGACACTAAGTAGCAAATTCGTTTCTTTTCCATAGCCTATACCTCTATTGAAGAGCATTTTTAAGATAATCCCATGAAACTTTCTTTAAAATTTCAAGCTTTGAATTCACTTTATTGTAATCTATTTTTTTATTTTGCAGTTCACGGTATATAATTGGATCATTTTCATCAAAATATCTATCTTCAAGACCCACAGATTTAAGTAAATCCTTTAATCTACTATTTTTCCCATTACTAGGAGATATCACAACAAACTGTTTATTGTAAATCAAGCTGAAGGCTAATCCATGAAAAGAGTCCGTTATTACAAATTTAGCTCCGGCAATATACCTAATCCAATTCTCAATCGATGGTGGATAAACATACCTAAAACCAAATGTAGGTCTAATGGTTGAAATCATTTTTGGTGTTTTACCCAAAGATCTCGATAGCCTGATTGTTTTCTCCAATTGTAGTTTACCTCTATTGAGTAAATAACAAATCACCTCATCATTATTCACTATACTTCCTGTTATTTCATTATAGTCAGCATGTAATAGCGTAGGGTCTAAAACTACTTGTGAGTTGAGTTTAAATAAGCTATTCAAAAGATATTTTCCAGTCTCTTCTCTAACACTTATGCTACAAAATCTATGAAGAGAGCTATTTATGCTCGGTAGTAAACTCTGATATTGTTCAGGCCATTTTGAAATTCCAAAACTAGAAGCATAGGAGATTCTTCGAATGTCAGATTCTCCAAAATCCAAGAAGTATGCCAAGCATTTACTCTGACTGATCCCCGGATTCCAAACTTGATCACTGCCTACCATTAAACAATCATAATTTGAAGCTATTGCATTTAAGTCGTCCATAGATTGAATCACCTTTGTTTCACTAGGATAAAATGTTTCCATAAATCTATCAAACGCTTTTATCTTAAAATAAAAGATTATCGAACTATTCGATCTTTTTTCATCTTGCCGGAAATTTATAAATTCAACTTCATGACCTAGTTCTTTTAGGGCTCGACACGTTGCATAACTTTGCATTACTGCACCATAGTTTGCAGAATGATGATATGTTAGTAATCCGATTCTCATCACTTATTGATTAAATTTTACATACTGTTTATATGAATAGCGATGCGAAACTGCAACTTTAAAGTCATCCTTATACGTTCCAACACCTATCAAAAGAACTGGAATCTCATTTCCGGGAATATTCATTTCTTGCTTTATCTTTTTTATGACTCTCCATTTATGTCCCATAGTCAATGGTATGGTAGCTAATCCATTATAATGAAGGGAGTAAAGAAGATTCATCGCATAAAGTCCTCCATCAACAAAAGGTAGATTTTGTTCATAAAAGCCATAATTCCTCAAATCACCACATATAAGAATAGCACATTGCATTTGTTCATAAAACCCCTTGCTCCCTCCTTGTAACTTGAACATTTTTTCAACTAACTTATTTTCTGTATACACATGAATTACCCAACTCTGTCTATTACAAGCTGATGGAGTGCGTTCACAAAGTTTTAATGCAGCATAAACTTTATCTATATCTAATGGTGAATCACCAAAATCACGAATAGAAAAACGTGATTGAGAAAATGAATCAAAAGGACATTGGGTTTTACTTGAAACATCTTTTAAGCTAAGATTATATATTCCGCCAACATCATTGCTTTTTATATTGTAACAAGAGCACAATTTATTGAGTGCTATCTCTATATCAGCCATAGCAGCACCCATATTCTCATTAAATTCGATATACTTCTGTAAGACGGAGACAGATTCAACAACAAACTGTTTCGAGCCACCTTTTTTTAGCAAATCCGCAAGATCCTCAATAAGAGAAAATGCCTTTTCTTTTCCAAATCCCACCCTTACTCTACCAATAGACATTCCCTTTTCCAAGGCATGTATTCTGATTTGCAATTCAGCTTGTTTCTTATATATATCCTTTGTTTGATTTGTGCTTCCATTATACAAAGTCAATGAAAAGGATTCTCCTATTTTTTCATATATAATCCGTAGCCATACAATAAAGCTATTTCCTTTAATAGCTGATTTAAACCTTTCTTTCATTTGAAACAATCTAAAGATTTATTTACTCAATACATCATCAAACATTTTCACATACAGAGACGCAATTCTTCCAAACGAATAGTATTGTTCTGTATGCTCTGCCATTAAAGCTTTCAACTTACTATAATCACATGCATACTTATCTATGGCATTAGCCATTACACGAACTAAATCGTTTACATTCCCTGGTTCAAAAAGATATCCATTCACACCTTCAAGAATTTCATCAGAAAAGCCTAATAAATTTGATGCTATAATTGGAATATTATAATTAAATGCAATTTTTGTAGGGCCACTTTGAGACACTACTCTATAAGGTTGAACAAAATAGTCAGTGGAAGCAAATAGATTAGCTATTTCAGAATTATCTATTGACCGAATATCTATATCAAAAAGCTCTGGATATTTAATTTTTGTCTGATAAAAACTCCAATCTTTACACATACCATTAATCGATACCCTAAAGTTTCGATATCCTTTATCATAAAGTACACATGCAGCATCTATTAACAAATCAATATTTTTAGCATAATTAATTGTACCAAATGAAAGGAATCGAATAATACCATCTTTAGGTTTCACAATGGTAGGAACACCAAAGTCTTTTAAGGCTAATGGAATCTTAAATACCCTTGAACTAGGAAAATGTTTTTGAAAAAGCTCCGCTTGTGACTTAGAAAACATATTAACATATTTCACTCGTGAATAAACCAATCTACGCAGTATATTTAATAGTCTTTTATGTCCCATACCTATATGAACTTCTCCTTGATGTGCTGTTTGAATATAATGTCTCTTTGGTAATAAATAAAACATTGGCAATTTCCATGGTGAATAGATACTATCATTCATATAAATTATATCAGGAGTTTGCCTTTTTATAGCTTTGCCAAGGCGTATATTTATTAGAATATTCTTAGGATTGCGCATTTTATAATTGAACCTAAAAAATTCAATTGTCAAATTCATATTTTCTTTCCTTATTTGTTCGAAGTCTGACTCTTTGAACCTATTATTCCTACTAAAAAGTACGATCCAATGAATATCATAATGCTTTAAAATTTCATGCATATTGAAATAATTCAAATCGCAGTCAATGAAGCAATCTGGAGTAATCCAACATATTTTTTTCTTATTCATACAAAATAGGGTATAAGGTAAACACTAACGATATAAAGTTATTCACAATATTCATCGACAGAAGTATATATAATCCGTTTCATCGGATGCTAATCTCCATGAAGATTTACTATTGTAAGAGTAACCACCTCCTCGAACTTATACACTGATACTTTAAGTCATGATTTCGTTCGCCTATTATTTTTGCAGGAATGCCACCCACGATAGCATAATCTGGAACGTCTTTAGTCACTACAGCTCCTGCTGCCACTACCGCCCCCTTACCTATTGTTACCCCTTTTAATATTGTCGCTCCCACTCCAATCCAGACATAATCACCAATAACAATAGGTTGATGATCTCCTTCAAATGTGGGAGAGTTAACATCATGTCCACCGCTAATAATGTTGCATCGGTGACTAATCGAGACACTATTTCCAATAGTTATACCACCAAATGCTTGTAAAATACACCCTCTATTAATATGGGTATAGTTTCCTATATTTAGTTTTGTTACTCTGCCTATATATCCACACATATCAATTCGTGTATGATGGCCTATCTTGCCACCAAACATTATAAGACAATATTTACGTATTATGTGAGATGGAATATATGTAACTATATTGTTATAGAAATAACCAATTAGAGACATCAAAATAATTTTCAAATGGTTCATGGTCTTTTATTTTAATAGTTATCAATAAGTTCTATCCATCGTTGACCAACTCGTCTGACATCAAATTCTCGGCTTTTTTCCATGGCTTTAACGCTGATTATTTCTTTATTCTTTTTTGATAACAATATAAATTCTTTTATCTTCTGTACATATTCACCTTCATCGAATGGCGTAATGACATATCCATTGACCTTATCATCTATTATATCTGGTAGAGATGCAAATGAATTAAAAACAAATGGCACACATCCATACTGCATTGCTTCAATTAAGACCATACTAAATCCCTCGTAGTTACTTGTCATGCAACTGCATACGGCTTTTTTATAATATTCCGTCGGATTTTGAAAATCATGAAATGTGATACGTTTAAGACGCATTTCATGAGCCAGATTCTCATACAATTCTTTTTCGGGTCCTCCTCCTACTATTTCAAGTCTATAATCGAGTAATTCATTTTGCAGTCTTTTCCAAATATTAAGAAGAGATTGAAAACGCTTTTGTCTAGTATTTATTCTTCCGACATATAGAATCATTTTCTCTTTCTTCTGATAATCCAATTGATATTCTTCATCAATACAGAATGGATTGGGCAAAGCACATATACATTTAGGGTTGAAATCATAAAAACTTTTTAGGTCATCCCTAAAGAAATCAGAAAGAAGGACTATCTTCATTTTATTTAATTCAATTCTTCTGAATGATGCTAAATATCTCAAATCAAAACGTATACGTTTTAAGCATCTGTCAACAAAAGATTCTTTCAATATATTTGGCAACTTTGCCGAACTGGGATACATCAATTTGGATGGAACATTGTGTACATGAAAGAAAACCTTTTTATCAATTAACCGAGAACAGTAATTGAACAATTGATAACTTGGAAATGGACAAATTACAATATCTACAGCCATTTCCATCATTACCTTGTCTAACTTATCAAAATATCCAACATTATCAATAGAATACTCCATAAATATCGCTTTGGTATAGACGGAATTTTTATCATAATCAGTTTTTCTTTGATACGTAGCAAACACATTATATCCATGCTCCCTAAAATAAGGCACAAGATTATGATATACCCTTTCGACTCCTCCAGTTGTGGGATCTATTGCATTCGTAAACGTTATAAGTATATTTTTCATATACTATATTTCAGAATTGATGTATTCAACAAATTGTTTGTATTGAAGTTGATTATCAAATGATTGAGCTCTCAATACTGAATGTTGAGCCATATTTTCTAATTTAGCTTTATCCATACCATATATATTTTCCATTGCTGCAGCCAATGAATTAACCAGATTCGCATCATTCTCCACAACAATGCCGCACTCTTCATTAACGATTTCCGGCATTCCTCCACTTCTCGTTATAATGACAGGCAAGGAGCTTGCAATTGCCTCAAGGCAGGTAAGTGCAAAAGGCTCCTCCCATATGGAAGGGAATACACCCACATTTGCAATTTGATAATATCGATGAATGACTTCATACTTTACAAAGCCTGTAAATATGACCCGTTCTCCCAACTGATGAATGATAGACGCAAGTTCTTTTTCGAATAGGGACACGTAAGTAGAAGAAAATGCAAAACTTCCGACAATAAGCAAATAGGCATCAGGCATTTTATCTTTAGATTCCAAGAAAGCAAGTAGCAATTCTTTTATACCTTTGTAATTTCTCAATCTACCCGAGAAAACAAAAAGAAAAGAATTTGCAGGAATATTTAATGACTTTCTCAATGTATGTCTTTCTTCATTTGTAGTCCTTACATTGAACTGATTAAAATTAATTGAATTATATAATAGCTTGATGGCAGCACCATATTTTCCTTCAACATTTTTCTGCAACACAGTGCATATATAGTTGCTAATCCCCAAATAAAGGTCTGTTGATTTTGCATTCAAATCATCCCAATGACGCAAGCTATGGGGCGGTACATTATGTATGCGTTGTATAACGGGCAATGCGGTTTTCCTCTTTATATAATCAGCATTAATTGAAGAACCTTCCAAAAGAACAGCATCAATATTGTTACAATTCTTGATGAAACGAACCAACGCGCTTGCATAACAATATCCAATAAATGGCAGACCTGTCCGTAAGGCTATAAAATTATAACAACGCTTTAGAAAGTCTGTCATTCGATTCAAAATACTCGAAGTACTAACAAAGTGAAAATGGGTATATCTATACTCTTTTGCCTTTTCTCTTGCATTAACGTTATCAATAGAAAGAATTTCAAGCTGCATTTGCTTTTCTTTTTCATTGGTATCAACCAGAAGCTGAACCAATGTTTCTACTGCACCTCCCAAAACTGACGGTATGGGTAATGTCCCATTATTCATTATAGCGATTCTTTTCATACAAGGATATTTTATAAATGAGATATAAACATATTGCTTGTATCAGAAAACATCCTTGACGGACAAATTCAGCAGACGTAAATGCACAAGTCAGAATGTATCCGAACCATACAGAAAGATATAAATATTTCTTGGGAAGTTTTGCAAATGCCGCTTTTAGTGACCACCATAACATTCCAATCAGGCTAAGTACTCCGGTCATCCAACTAATTCCCAACAATCCCCAATCGTAATAATGCAAGCCGTATGATTCATTTCTCACAATTTCTAAAGAATAAGATGTTCTCAATGCCCGGTTACATAATCCAGAACCCAAAAACATCTCTACCGCACTCTTATAATGATTACCATAATAATGGAACAAAGTTGCATATCTAATATAATCTTTATTACCAAAAGTCTGGTCGGATTCTTGCCTCTCCATCATTCTTTCAAAAACCGTTTGGAAGATGGGAGTAAGATAAAGCAGATAAGCACCTAATCCCCCTAATGCACACCAGAAGACAAGTTTCTTTGAAAAGCCGTTAAATCTTATAATCATTATTATAGAAAATACAGCAGAAAAGAACAGTAAAGTTCTAAATCCAAATAACAACATACACACCAATGAAAGCAACATGGGAAGTGTATAGTTCATTTTCTTCTCCAAGATTTTATTCAAACTATAAAAATATCCCAATGAATTAATGGACATTCCCACCATTCGAATTCGTCGGTTCAACACATCTATAGTTTCATTGTACTGATTGTTTTTATCTAGAAATACAAGTTTGGGATAGACTGAAACTTGATATAAGTAACAAAAGCAGAATATGATAAAAGCCCAGAACAATACCTTTTCAAGAACTTCAATACTTACATTGTATTTGCACAAGACAAAATAAAATACAATCATAAGATATATATTATATTCGCCCATAATACTGACAGGACTTTCATTCCTAAAATACATACACGACAAGATGCTTAGAAAGCAGCTAACTACAAAGATGGAAATGGGCTTACTGTAAGATGTTCCTTTTTTATAATAAAAGAAGAAAACACCCACCAACACGATAAATAAGTATCTAGGTATTGGAAGAAGACCGTAACCTTGTTCCAATATCAGACAAACTATTAATAATATCGGAAAGGAGTTTGCCAATGGATATCTTTTGACTATTGCATTATTCATCGTTGTATGGCCTGCTTTATAAATGTTTCCGAAGTCCGGACTATAATATCTAAATTAGGGGTGTTAAGAGACATTTCCTGAATATCCCCGCTATCTACATTAACTGTCGAATTTTCTATGCCGAAAGTATTCATTACATCCAGAGCCCGTCCATCGCCGGGCGCATTGAACAATACGGTTTTAAAAGGCTTGTTGAATATTATAGAAAATGCGGTTCCATGAAATGATGTTGTAACGACACATGAGGCATTGGCAAACAATCCCACAAATTCAAAAGGAGATGCTGTCAATATTCGATTCTTCATTTTTTTATATTCAGCCTCTGCTGTTACTTCAACAACACTCATGTGGTGTAATGCAGCATATTTATTTGCCATATCCAGTACCCTATCGTCTCTCTTTACCTGATATACAAGAAGGTATGGTTTGTCGGTAAAAGTTGGTTTGATAGCTACCTTTTGCCATTCATTGGCAGATAATAAAAACACAGGGTCTATAACTTTCGTTATTTCTTTATTTATGAGTGGTTGCAAAATATTTTTAAGCTCTGACTCTCTAACTGAAATATTCTCAAAATTGGAGAGTACTTCTTTATATTTTTTATAGTCATCGGAGATGATTCGTTTGGCTTCAGTACTAGCTGCATAGGATATAAATTTGCCTTTATGACTGACACTTCCACAAAAGAATTTATCAAAGCCATTGGTAATGCTAGGATTCCAAACTTGGTCACTGCCACAAATTATTATATCATAGCCTGTGACTTCACTGTCTGTTTCCGTATATTTCCGAGTTGAAAGAGGTAAGCTATCTATAAATGATTGAAATTTGTCAGAACGTTCTTTTCTTACCGTTAAGAACGGTAATATTCTAAGAACAAAGATAACTTTTCGTATTATATTAAGTCGGGAAATTCTACGCCAAGGCATAATACCATGGGACATAGTTAACGATTTGGGTCTATAATCTATTATCTCCGCATCATAGTTATTCTTCCGCAAATACGTTACTAAAGCATAGGTCTGCAACACGGCCCCATAATTGTGAGCACAATGAAATGTCAATATTCCTATCTTCATATTAAATGGATAATTTCCGCTTAATTTTGTCCATAAACATTCTTAGTTGGTAACGATAACCTACATTTCCATATTTCCTGGCAACATACAAAAATCCTCTTTTTTGATAATCCTTTGCAAATTGATGCCAACGAGGATCTACAGACGAAGGATGTTGCAGATTGGGTTGCAATGAATTCATCAAGTCTACATGCTTTGTATGCAGCATATAAGAACATTCCCTAAAAAAACTACACCCCTTATCCGTGTTACAAATAACGAGCGAGATTCCTTTATTGTCTGTATTCATTTTCGGTACGACTTTTTCATATCCCCAAAAGTCTCCGATAGTCAAATCAGAAGGTCTGGAAAGATTGCAATATTTACAATGCTCACAAGAGGGCCGGGAAATTAATCCTGAATAAAAAAGATACCTTAACAGAAAGTCTTTATGAATAGAGTTATCTGTAAAAGTAAAACTTTCCATGTGTGGTTGGTTCCACCCAATGGATTTTTCTCGAAATTCTAATTTGATAACGTTTGATTTGAATTTTGATTCTGTATAGCCAAGATAATCTTTCCATATAGAAGGACTGGGCACTGCATGACAAATAATGTCTATAAGAATGAGATTTTTTCTTTGAGCTTTTCCTATATAACTATTCAAACCTGCTGTTTGACATGGAGTACCAGAGAATAAAACAACCAAACCTGCCTTCAAATCTTGCTTCACTTGGCGGAACACCGTATTCATATCGCTCTGTACATACTTACTTCCCTTGAATTCGCTACATTCTTCTTTTGTAGTTGCTCGTTTATGGACGACTCTAAAATGGTCAGCATATCCTGCACCATACACAACGCCACCATATTCCAGAATATAATCAGACATAGCAACAAATACGGCTCCAGAACGGCTATATCTTAATTCTTCCTCATTTTTATGCCTTGCCGCATAAGCTAAAGGGTTATCTATATTTAAGCTTTTATCGTAATCGTCATTAAAAGCACACACCTTCTCACACAGACCGCAATCAACACACTTGCTTCGATCCACTTCCGGATAGAGAAATCCAAGCGCATCTGGTTTCATCGTGATAGCATCATGAGCGCAAATACTGGCACATGCAGTACATCCGCAACAATCTGCCTGATTATTGATATTTATCATTGTATCAACCGGATTTTTCTTATTACTATTATAAAGACCATCGTCGATAAGAACACTACAAATGGCGCAGTAAATGAGTATATATTTACTATAGAATTTGATGCTATCTTACCAACTATCATACCGATGATTGATATAAAGAGAGGATGAAAGATGTATATGTAAAGCGAATCTTTATTTCCAATAGTCGAATATATAGTTGGTTCTTTCTTCTTGAATGATAATACTAACAAGAATAGACATAGCGCAAGCAACGTGCTACTAAAATAATGTTCACGTCCGGGATTCTTGTCTAAATATAGCAATACCCATTTTTCCATTAGAGACGTCAATGAGAATAAAATGCCCCCAATAAGCCAATAATAGTATTTAATTTTACTAATCTTGTCACTATACTTCTTCAGACATGCCCCCAATGCAAAATATGGTAGACCGACAAACAAAAAGTTCCGTACATAGATAACTGGAAACTCTCTATCGAGAAAAAGTAAACTATACTTACCCAATATTAAGTCTGTCAGCAATAATATAGGAATGGCATAGAACATATATTTCCAAATCTTATACTTGCTTATAATCATTGCTATCAATAGTACATATAAATATGCCCCCAAATACAAAAGATGACCGCCAAAAGGATTTTCATTAAGAACTATAAAATTAAATAATTCACGAAGTGATGGTATGTAAACACTCCCTTGATGTATTGCCACAGCTTCTTTATAACAAGCAAACAACAACGTAGACCATACGATGATGTGCAAAATATTCCTAGTACTGCGTTTTAATCTCGATATTTCTATATCGCCATCGTTGAATAACAAATAACCACTAATCATAAAAAAGCAAGGCACTGCGCAACGTGTGAGTGGCAAGATGTAATCATGATATACACAATCAGTGTGAAGGAATACCACAAGGATTGCACATATAAACTTAAGAATATCTATTGAATAATTACGTTCTATCATCTTCTGATTTTTGCACATAAAGCACTGACCTTTGCCCAGACAAAAACTCTTTCTTCTTTACTACATCCTATATAAAATATCGAAATTGATGTGGTAAGTATTGACACTACAGATATAACTAAAAAGGATAAAAAGGTTTCATTTATGTTCTTTAATAATAATATTGGTAGAATCGCTGATGTTGACATTACCATCAAGACTTTTAAATACACATGTTTCAAATACTTGACAGAAGACAATCCAATCATTCCTCTGAGCATATAAAGACGTGCAACTAAACAGCATTGAGATATAAATATTGCAACAAACAATACAGACTCCGGTACACACCCCAAACGAAGAAAGATATATGATATAGGGAGATTCAGCATCTGCAGACCACCTACCATAATCTGATAGTTCCGAATTCTACCCGTGGCAAGCATGGCCGTAATCAATGGATTTGAAATAGATTCACTCATGGCAAAAAGCAACGTTAGCCGCACAAACAGAACTGCATGTTCCGGCACCAATTTCAGCCATAGCCCAAGAATATAGTGAGTATTGATAATCACCGGCAATGAGAGCAACAACAACATATAAAATGAGAACTTCGCTCCTTGAAAGATAAGTGCCATCATATAGTCTTGATTGCCAGAAGCATAAGATTTTGTAATTTGCGGATTTAATGCTGTCATAAAATTACTAACAAATCCTGAAATTGCTGAATTTACTTGCATAGCAATACCTTTAGCTGCATTTACAGACGGACCGAAAAACAAATTAATGACAACATTTCCACCTTGATCTCTTAACACGGATGAAGCAGCTCCAATGAAATTCCATCCTGCAAACCCAAACATATTCTTTAGAAGTTTTTTATCCCAACAAAAATGATAAGTACACTCTTTGAAATGCCTTTTACAATAATAGCCATAAGTAAAACGAATAATTATTGCTACAGAACACATCAAAATTGAATAAAACACCAATTTATCCATAGGAGCTATAACGATCAAATATGCAATAATAAGTTTGCCTATAGCTTCCAATATACTGATATAAGCAAAGGCCGACATTTTTTCATGTGCTATTATAGATGCGTTATATGGAACACTTATAAGATTTATGACAAAAGTGACAACAGAAAATTGGAGTACCCAATTAGCTGCCAGTATTCTATCTGCTGGAATAATCATCTTAGAATTAAGAAACCATACACCAACAATCTCTATTAATATGACTACGATTAAAGACAACAATATTTGGATAGTAACCGATGCTGAAAATATCTTATTCAGCTTACTTTGATCACCTTTCCCCAATTCAAAGGTAATAAATCTACTGATAGAAGCAGATAATGACCCCGATATTACCGAAAACATAGCTACAACGCCACCTACGACATTATATATACCAAAATCTTCAACTCCTAGAGCATCTAGTATGACACGTGAAGTATATAAACTCACGATCATCATAAAAAGCATACGAATATAGAGAAGTAAGGTATTCTTCGCTATTCGTTTATTGTTGTCTGTCGCTTGAGACATGTAAATATTTACTATATGCCTATAATACCTTTAAAGGTTATTCGGCACCTCCTATGTCATACTTTTGATTAATAATTTGATTATTGCCTCTCACCTATCGGCTCTACATACCCGACCGGCATATCCGCACAAGCACACCCCAGCATATTCAACCGGACAGCAATCTTACTTCTACCATCTACTGTAACAAGCTCTCCTACAAGCCCCGTCAAAGGACCTTTAATAACACGTACTTTCTCACCACGTGCCAAAGGAGCGCTATTCATACAGATTGCCTCTTCGG
>USSR01000062.1 GCA_900557355.1 uncultured Bacteroides sp. | reverse complement strand
CAGAGGGTCCTTGGTTCAAGTCCAAGAGGAAGAGCAAAAAGGTTCGTCATTACGGCGAACCTTTTTTGTTTTCTGTCCCACGAATAGCTTTATCAAAGATACAGATTCGGCTGAATGCCGAATTCATTTTCCATATTAACATTATTTATACTATCCTTCGGCTACCGCCAATGTCAGCACACTAATGCGTACTCCTTCTACTTCATGAAAAACATCGGCACAAGCCGTAGTGGTAGAGCCGGTAGTCAACACATCATCAATGATCAGTACATGCTTTCCCACAAAATTCTCCGGATGGCGAAGCCGAAAGATGCCATCCACATTCTCCCAACGTTCATAAGTCGATTTACGGGTTTGCGTATCCGTATGCTTCTCACGTATCACCGAAGATACGTCCACAGGCAATCCTACTACCTGAGACACTCCACGGGCAATCCATTCACTTTGATTGTACCCGCGCGCCTTCCGCTTACGGGGATGCAGAGGTACAGGAATAATGACATCTATACCTTCAAAGAAATCTGTTGTAGCCAACTCTGCAGCCATAAAACGCCCCATTATTGCACCCAGTTCTTTTCGTCCTCCATACTTGAACTGATGCAGTATCTTGCGAAAGTCACTCCCTTTGCGATAGAAGAAATAAGAAGTGGCACGTTCCAAAGGAATCTTTCCCCAGAATATACGCTCCACAAGGTTATCTTTTACCTTATGGTAATTGGTACGGGGCATGTTAATGTTGCAATGCGTGCAAATAGCCTCTTCACCTTCTACAAGCGGAGCTCCACAAACCACACAACAACGTGGGAAAAAGAGATGAAACAGAGGGCCTAACCAGATTTTCACAGTATTTTTCATTAAGTAGTTTATTTATGTTACATCCCCAATGGAGGGACTTCTTGTATCAGTTGTTGCAACGTAGAATGCAGATGTCCGTTCGTAGCAATAATATGATGCCCTTCTATAAAACTTTCATTTCCATAGAAGTCGGTCACCCGACCACCTGCCTCCAATACAAGCAATGCGGCCGCCGAATAATCCCATTTACCAATAAACGCTTCCGCCCAGACATCAAAACGTCCGGCAGCTACATAACATATCGCTAAGGCAGCAGAACCGGTCATACGAATGCCACCTACTTTACCATACAGGTTATGTATCAAGTGTTCTCCCGTGCGGGCATATTGACACGAGTTATAAGGCAGTTCAACTACCAGAAAGGCATCTTCCATCTGTTGTACATTGGAAACCTGTATCCGCTGACCATCTACGTAAGCGCCACCGCCTTTCCAACCATAGAAACACTCATCCCGGCAAGGATCGTACACCACACCCAACAAAAGTTCCTCCCTGGAGCGAAGGGCTATACATACACAGTAAGGCGCATTGTCATGGATATAATTCGTAGTCCCGTCCAGCGGGTCCACAACCCAGCAATAGGGTTCATCCTGATACACAGCCGAACCTTCTTCCGTGATAAAACCGGCTTCGGGAAGCAGTTCTTTAAGGGCAGATACGATCCTCTTCTCAGAAGCTTTGTCTACATAAGACACATAATCATGTGCATGCTTTTCCTGCACAACTTCCCGGCGGAAGCTTTTCCGTTCTTCCTTCAAGAAATGCCCCGCCTCACGGGCTATACGACAGACAGCCTCCATCAGCGCTCTCAAATTTTCCATATTTCTATATATTACCGGCTGTTTCTTCCACCTGCTGGCAAAAGAGACTGCTCTTTTACATTCATACGCTTGTTTTTTCATTGCTTTCAACTGACAAAGTTAAAAACAAATCGGAAACCTGAAAAATTTCGTCCTCTTTATCAAACATTGCACGAAGTAGCGCACCGAGTAGCTCCCCACCCATATCATCACTGGAGTTGGACAATACTTGGTCCATACCAACTCCGTACCAACTTCGGTCAGAGGTACCTCTATACGACAATAGTACGGAGCAAACAGGAGTTTGGTCCCTCTTTGGTACGTCTCTGACAAGATACTGAGCAGCCTTTAATGCCGCCAGCGGGTTAAAGAAGAAAATTTGCCACACTTAATCCCTTTTTAAACCAGATAATCACAGATGCTGTACGAATAGTGCATTTACGTTTTAAAACACTTTTGCAAAGGTCGCTATACTTAAGTAAATTTGCAACTCAAGCTTGCGCCTGGCTTCTAACTATACTTTTTTTAAGGCCTTATTTTTGTGAAAGTTAAATCAATTAAAAACCAAAAGAACAATGAAAAGATATTTATTTCTCATGATCTGCTGTTTCATTGCAGTTAACGGAATGTCACAAACATTTAGAATTGGTGGAGTAAGCCGAGATAGTATAGCTATCTTTGGACTTAAAAACAATATTCTCAAATTAGGAATTATCGCAGATACAGTTCCAATAAGTAAAAAAATAGTAATAGAAAACATAAGCGAGGAACCAATTGATCTCTATTCAATCATACCAACTAAAGGTTGCTTAAAATTTAATTATCAAAAAGGAATTATACAGCCGAAAGAGAAAAGAATAATCAGCTTCACTTTAGACGTAAATATGTGCCTACAAAAATGTTCGAATATATCAGATGTAAAAAGCATTGGTGTAAATTTTTACACAAAAAAGCCACACTCTTTACCTACTCTTTTAGGAATTGGATTTATAAATATGGACATAGACACTCTTTGGGAAGAATACAACAAAAAAAACGGAAAGGAAGAAAAGAGAGAATTCGACATCCGTTCTGTATTCAGGTAACTTTTTCCATGCCCCTATGTCCTTAATTCTCCCGTAAAACTGCTTACTGAAATTTGCCTCTACGCTGCTGCGGTCATATTTCCCGTAAACCTTCTCAATCTTGACCGCTGCTTGCGTGAGAAACACAAAGTCGCTTCGTCCAGGAAATACAGGAACGGAATTTTATTATTCAACGTGAAACGCCTAGATGAAATAGAAAGTATTAACGCAATGACCGGAGAAATGAGGTCTTCTATTTGGTAAGCGCTGGCTGATGTCACATAGAATGCCACACATGGGTTTGGCATGAACTCTCCCACTTTTGTCGAAAGTATTACACCTACCTCAAAGGCAATGAAGTTCGTGCAAAACCAACCAATGTCTACATTAAGCATAAGTGATGACCTTTTAAATTCATCGTGACACACTACAACAGGAGGCTTCAGCCGAGACCTCCTCTTTTATATAATTAATCTCGCTATCCAGGCACAGGCCTCAGCATCCGCCAACGCGTGGTGATGCTGCTCCAATTCATAACCAAAATAAGCGGATACCGTATGTAACTGATAGTTAGGCAGACCTTTCACCCTCCTGCGGGCAGTCTGCAAAGTACAATGAAAAGTATAATCAGGATAATCTAGACAATAAGTTTTAAAGACCGCCTTCAGGCAACTCTCATCAAAACCTTTATTATGGGCAACAAGCGGGAGCCCTTCGATAAGTGGTACAATCTCCTTCCACACATCCGGAAATACCGGTGCTTGTGCCGTATCCGCCAATGTCAGCCCATGCACCCGGGTATTCCAATAAGAATAATACTCCGGTTCGGGACGGATCAGACTATAAAAACTGTCTGTAAACTCTCCATCCCGTACTATCACCACACCGACACTGCATACACTGGTACGCTGCTCGTTGGCAGTTTCAAAATCTATAGCAGCAAAATTTTCCATAATCCCGAACCAGAATTACTGAATTTCATCTACCTGCTGGTAAATCAGATTTCCCCTCTGGCTGATGGTCCATCTGCCATTCTCCTGGCGGACATTCTTTGTATCATCGTCTTCCACATTCCAGGCATAGTCTCCGCCCGGCAGCGAACGGCGATCCAATATTTCATTGGGTTGGTCACCGGAGAAGAATAATTCTACTTGCAATGAGTCGGGAGCAAAAACAATATACGCCGTATTTTCCTTATCTGCCACACTTTCCATGCGGACACCTTTTTCCCAAAGACGGATACAATCTTTCTGCACCTCACTCCATATATATCCGGCGGAAGCGATACAACCATGTTCGTCTTTATCGCTACCTACTACAGGAGATTCATTTTTCTTGTTTTGAGAGTTGCCACAACTCGCCAATGCCATGCCCACACCTACAAAGAGCATGAGATAGATTTTTCCGACTTTCATAAAATTTCCAGTTAAAGTTTTACGGGTCAAAAGTACAAATAAATATGAAGCGAGAGATAAGATAAGCCAAAATCTATTTCTATCACCATCTTAAAAAATCTGAGCATTCTTTTTTCGTAATATTACAGCCACATAATAATATCCACTGATATATTATCACTAATTTAAGTCCGGAAACCCACAAAGAATGCAAGCGCATTTATGGCCCACAGTTCGTAGGCGGCTATTTTCAGGAAACCTGTTGGGAAAAGGCCCCACTCATCCACCGTATCATATATAAACATACACCTTCAGGCTATGAACCCATAGAAGAGGAAATCAACCGGTATTCCCTTGAACGTACAGGAATCGTACAAACAGGTTTTTATATAGAAAGCATTCTGCGCACCATAGATGCATCGGGAATAAGCAAAGAAGATTTTCAGAGTACATCCGATTTTAACTTTTTTGAAACAAAAACCGCTTGCGGACGTTTATTCAAGGACACCACCATCACCATCAGGCATTACCCTAACGCCATCTCACACCGTGAGGTAACTTCATATACCTACAACCGTTCCCGAGTGTATTCCAGCCTGACAAATGTACTTCCCCCACCGCTAAGGATCATACTCCCCCGGTTTTACGGAAGACAGTACACATTTGGCCGGCCATGGCATACTTCAATCCACCAAAACAGTTTGCGGGAACCAGACATTTGAACATTATTATTGCTATTCATCCAATATAACGGGTGGTTTCCTCCAAAGAATTGCCAATGACGGAAATATCAGTCTTCCGGTTATGGAGAAATGGGTTATAAATACCAAAGATACAATCTTGCTGAACTGGCAATACGCTGATTTCGGGAGAGGAAATATACGGCCTTCCCGCAAAGTACTTTTATGACTCCAACGGAAATATGCAACAGGATTATAACAAAAAAATTAGTAAAATCCAATATAATCTTTTAAATTTGCCTGCAACACTGCAATTTACCAATGGGAACCGGAAGGATTATATCTATAGTGCGGACGGGAAGAAACTGAAAGTCGTGCACAGAACGGCGATAGCAAATATATCCGTCCCCATGGGGCAGATAAAAGAGTTGGCGGCAAATCAGGTTTCACAAACCCATACGGTGGATTATTGTGGAAATGTGATCTATGAAAACGGAAGTCTGAGCAAGGTACTCACAGAAGAAGGATATGCCACTCTGGGCGGGACAACTCCAACATTTTACTATTACCTGAAAGATCATCAGGGAAATAATCGGATGGTGGTGCGTTTGAACGGAACGTTGTGGAACACAGAACAGGTGAATCATTATTATCCTTTCGGAGGAGTATTTGAAGTGAATACTGGAGCTTCGGGAAAACAGTCCTATAAATACAACGGGAAAGAGTTGGACAGGATGCATGGGCTGGATTGGTATGATTATGGGGCGAGAATGATGGATACGGCATTGGGGAGATGCCATGTAATGGATACTTCAAATAACAGACAGGGAAGCATTTGACTTTACCCTGCTCATTTATAACTCTATAGTAAGTCCTATTGGATGTCAACCTTGGTCAACAGGCCTGTTAACCTTGGTTGATCGGCCTGTTAACCAAGGTTGGCAGGCCTGTTGACCAGGGTTGACATCCAATTATTCCTAAGAGTGAACGGGATATTCCTTAGGAGAAAACAAAATCATGGCTTATATAAAACCAATTAATACCTTATGATTAGAACAAACAACTATGGCAATCTTATCGTTTACACGGGGAAAAAAGGCTAAAAAACATCAGATTACAGATCCATCCGATATATGCATCATACGATAGGATACTACGTATGACAGAACAAGTTACGATATAGAAATGTAAAATTTGCGCGTGAGAGTAAGCCCCCTACTCTGACGCGCAAACTCTACCCTCACTCGCACCTAACATTTTAGCTATCAACGATTTATTTTGAAAGTGAGAGTAGTGATAGTAGATTGAGACTAACTTTAAATGTAAACGCACTCAGGACCTCAATATTATTGGAAAGACACAGACTTGAAAATTCCACTTATCTGATCTGTCCTATTGTTATACCGACAACATTCAGTACATTTGCAGAAATATTGTGCGACTGAATATGGCTTTACCAATAAATATAGAAGACTTAATAAAAGGCAACACTGTTGAATGGGAGAGGATAGAGTTTAAATCCGGGTGGAATCCGGAAACCATTATCCACACCATGGTACTCTGGTGTCCTGCAGGAGACAATCGCATGTACTCCGCTCCCATAACACTTGGTACAAAAGCACAACGACAACCCTATATACGTGTAGGTAGCGAGAGCATTGTAGCCCGTGAATATCGAAACAGACGTATCGGTGATTTCCTGAAGGAGTTGCAATTAACAGAAGGGAGAGGTACAGGCTTTCCTGCTATATATGACGCATTGGAGGCAAATGGTTCTCCCAAACCTGTTTTTGAAACAGACGATGATAGTACTTACTTTTTAGCAACAATTCCAGCGCATATTTTAGCGGATCAAACATTTATAAAGCCAAATATCAATCTTGATATTAAACTTAGTTTCAATACCATTGATGACCTTATTAATTTCACAAACCAAGTTAGCGACCAAGTTAGCGATCTCTTAAATAGGAAAGTGCACAATAGAGTGAAAGAAATGCTGATACTTTTGCAAAAGAGAATTCCGCGAACAGAGCTTTTTGAAATGATGGGATTAAAAAACCACTCAGATAACAGACTGTAGAAAATAGAAGATTTAATAAACTCATAAAATCTCATGGAACATCCTCTTTCCCAATTCAAGTATTGCCCCAAGTGTGGCTCCATACACTTTGAAATCAACAACGAAAAATCAAAACGCTGTGCCGACTGCGGATTTGTATATTACTTCAACCCCTCCGCCGCCACCGTAGCCTTGATTATGAATGAACGGAACGAACTATTGGTATGCCGCCGCGCCAAAGCCCCGGCCAAAGGAACACTCGACTTGCCGGGCGGTTTCATCGACATGGCCGAAACCGGAGAAGAAGGAGTGCGCCGTGAAGTGAAAGAAGAAACAGGCATGGAAGTGAATAAGGCGGAATATCTTTTTTCCTTACCTAACATATATGTGTATTCCGGTTTCCCCGTCCACACGCTGGATCTGTTTTTCCGTTGCACGGTAGCTGATACGCTGCATTACAAAGCAATGGATGACGCCGCAGACCTGTTTTTTATCCCATTAAAAGAGATACGCACAGAAGATTTCGGACTGGGGTCTATCCGGAAAGGATTAGGAATATTCCTGAAAGAAATGAGCGAATAATTATTCAACCGACACCTGTATATCCTAAAAAAGCCAAATAAGTGTAACAAATTCGACTTAAAACCCGTACTTTTGTAAAAACGCGTTGCATTATGAAGAATAAAATCTCCCGAATACTGTGCACGGCTCTCTGCTGTGCACCCCTGCTCGCTACAGCACAGACCAGCGAGAAAATCACTTCCCCCCAACGACTTTATCAGGAAGGACAATCATTGTTCCAACAAAAAGCTTGCCCCGCCGCCATCCCGCCACTCCAGGCCTTTGTGCGCCAGGTAGACGCTGAAGGCAAACCATTGCCTGCCGAAGGCGAACGGATGGAGGCTGAATATATGCTGGTATGCGCCGCTTATGAACTGAAAGATACGAAAAGTATAGATAAATTGCGTGCATATCTGGATGAGTACCCCGATACTCCATACGCTAATCGCATTTATGCACTCATGGCTTCCGTATACTTCTTCGAAGGAAACTATGATGCGGCTATGGCTATGTTCAATGCTTCCCGCCTCGACCTGCTTGGAAATGAAGAACGGGATGACATGACCTATCGCCTCGCCACCTGCTACCTGAAAACAGGAAATGTGAAAGAAGCCGCCATCTGGTTCGAGACGCTTCGTAGCACCAGCAAGAAATATGTTGCGGATTGCACTTATTACCTTTCATACATCCGCTATACCCAACAGCGCTACGATGACGCCCTGACTGGCTTCCTGTCCTTGCAGGATAATGAAAAGTATAAAGCATTGGTGCCTTATTATATAGCAGAAATTTATCTGATAAAGAAGAATTATGATAAGGCGGAAATCGTCGCACAGAATTACTTGTCTGCCTACCCCAACAATGAATATACCGCAGAAATGTATCGTGTTCTGGGTGATGCGGACTATCACTTCGGAAAATACCACGAAGCAATGGGAGCATTTGAAAAGTATCTGGCAAACAACAAAGAGGAAGCTCCCCGCCGGGATGCGCTGTACATGCTGGGACTTTCATATTATCACTCCGGTGTGTATACCAAAGCAGCCAATACCCTCGGGGAAGTAGTTACAGGGAATGATGCGCTTTCACCAAATGCCTATCTGCACATGGGCTTGTCGTACCTGCAAATGGGAGACAAGAACAAAGCGCGTATGGCATTTGAACAGGCTTCCGCCTCTAATGCAAACATGCAGATCAAGGAGCAGGCCGCATACAACTATGCCCTCTGTATTCACGAAACTTCTTATTCCGCTTTCGGTGAATCTGTCACCGTTTTCGAAAAGTTCCTCAATGAATTCCCCAATTCCCAGTATGTGGATAAAGTCAGCAGTTATCTGGTAGAGGTGTATATGAATACCCGCAGTTATGAAGCTGCTCTGAAATCCATCGAACGTATCACCCATCCGGGTGCTGCCATTCTGGAGGCTAAACAGAAAATCCTGTTCCACCTCGGCACCCAGTCTTTTGCAAATACACAATTCCAGGAAGCTATCGGTTATTTCAACCAGTCTATCGCTTTGGGGCAATACAACTTGCAAACCAAAGCGGATGCCATCTATTGGAGAGGTGAATCTTATTATCGACTGAACCGGATGCAGGAAGCTGCCCGTAACTTTAACGAATATCTGAACCTGACTCCGGACAGGAATACGGAGACTTATGCATTGGCATATTATAATCTGGCTTATATTGCTTTCCACGAAAAGGATTATACGCTTGCACAAAACCGCTTCCTGAAGTTTACACAACTGGAAAAAGGAGAAAATGCCACCGCACTTGCCGACGCCTATAACCGTATAGGCGACTGCCACCTACATGTTCGCCGTTTTGATGAAGCCAAACAATACTATAATAAAGCTGAGAATATGGGAACTCCCGCAGGAGACTACTCATTCTATCAGTTGGCTTTAGTAGCCGGCCTACAAAAGGATTATGACGGCAAAGTGGCATTACTCAACCGTCTGTCCGGCAAATATCCGAATTCTCCTTACGCCAATAATGCCCTTTATGAAAAAGGACGTTCGTATGTACAGACCAACAACAGCCGCCAGGCCATCGCAGCCTTCAAAGAGTTACTGGATAAATATCCGGAAAGCCCGGTCAGCCGGAAAGCTGCCGCTGAAATTGGCTTGCTGTACTATCAGAACGATGATTATGATCGTGCGATAGAAGCATACAAACATGTTGTAACACAATATCCGGGTAGCGAGGAAGCACGTCTTGCCATGCGAGACTTGAAATCCATTTATGTGGATGCCAACCGTGTAGATGAATTTGCCGAGCTGGCGGCTAAAGTACCGGGGGAAATTCGTTTCGACGCCAGCGAACAGGACTCACTGACTTACATCGCTGCTGAAAAGGTATACATGAAAGGAGACATTGCACCAGCAAAGGCAAGCTTTATACGCTATCTGCAAAGTTATCCCAACGGTGCATTCAGCCTGAATGCGCACTATTACTTGTGTGTCATCGGCAAAGAGCAGAAAGATGAAGAAGCAGTACTGGAACACGCCGGTAAGCTGTTGGAATATCCGGACACTCCCTACTCACAGGAAGCACTTATCGCACGGGCTGAAATACTATTCAACCGTAAACATTTCGACCAGGCACTTACCGACTACAAGCAGTTGAAGGCAAAAGCGACCACCACCGAACGTCGCCAGCTTGCAGCAACCGGTATGCTACGCAGTGCAGCCATGATGCAGGATGATGTAGAAACAATCGCTGCTGCTACAGACATGCTTGCCGAGGCTAAGCTGACACCGGAACTGCGCAACGAAGCCCTGTATTTCCGCGCTAAAGCATACTTGAACCAACAGGCCGACAAAAAAGCGATGAACGATCTTCAGGCATTGGCTAAAGATACACGCACTCTCTATGGAGCCGAAGCTAAATACTTGGTTGCCCTGCAACTGTATAAAGCCCATGAGTATGCTGCCGCCGAGAAAGAAATACTTAACTTCATCGAACAAAGTACACCACACGCTTACTGGCTGGCACGCAGCTTTATTTTGCTGTCTGATGTATATGTAGCCATGGATAAGAAACTGGATGCACGCCAATACTTATTGAGCCTGCAGCAGAATTACCATGCTGACGATGACATTGAACAGATGATCAATGAAAGACTGGAAAAACTGAAATAAGAAGAGTAGTAAAGTAGTAAGTAGTAAAGTAGAATAGCGATATGAAGAAATCTCAATATATATTCGGAGCATTGGCACTAATAGCCTTCCCGAACTGGGCACAGGCCCAAACGCAAGCTAAAGACACTACCCTGAGCCGCACGGTCGTGGTAGAACAAGAATATAATCCGGACATCATGGATGCTTCCAAGGTAAATGTATTGCCACAAGTGGCACCGCCAACTGCCAGCAAAAAAGCAGTGGAATATGATGCAACGTTGGTACCGGAAGGAAATATCCCCGCAAGTACCATGCAGGCTTATACCGGAACAGAAAGCCAAGACAAAGCACAACGCGGATACGCGCGCCTAGGATATGGGAATTATGGGAACCTGGACGCACGCGCCAATTACTTATTTATCCTTCCCAATAGCGATAAGCTAAATCTGAACTTCCACATGAACGGCATGGACGGCAAACTAAAAGTACCCGGTTTTGCGGAGAAATGGGATGCACGTTACTACCGTACACACGTTGGCATGGACTATGTACATGCTTTCCGGAAAGTGGACTTAAATGTAGCCGGCAACTTCGGTCTGAGCAATTTCAACTTTATACCCTATAGTATAAACAACAAACAGAAATTCCTGTCGGGCGATGTGCATTTCGGAGTCAAGTCGACAAGTGAAGACTTGCCTTTTCAGTTTCATGCCGAAACGAACCTGATGTTCTATGAACGCCAGTATGACCTGTCTCAGAAAGATGGACAGGAAGCAATGGTACGGACCAAAGCAGGTGCAGTGGGTTCTATCTCCGAAGAGCAATCTGTAGGAGTAGACCTGGCAATGGACAATGTATTTTATAAGAACAATCTTTTTGATGATTATACATCTGTAGAACTCAATCCTTACTACTTGTATCAGAATGATGACTGGAAAATCCGACTCGGTGCCCATGTGGATTTTGCTTTCGGATTTGGTAAGAAGTTCCGGGTATCACCGGACGTCACTGCCCAATATATTTTCTCTGACAGTTACATTCTTTATGCCCAAGCCACAGGCGGACGCCGAACCAATGACTTCCGCAGGCTGGAAACCGTTTCGCCTTACGGACAGAGTGAAATACAGCTGGATGCCACTTACGAGCAACTGAATGCCGCACTCGGATTCAAGACCAGTCCTGTAACAGGCTTATGGTTCAACCTCTATGGTGGATACCAGGATTTAAAGAACAACCTTGCCTCTGCCGGAGTTTCAAGCTATATCGTAGATACCGACAACCAATCGTACCTCCAACTGTTCCAAAGAAACATGCATAACATCTATGCAGGTGCCGAGGTCAGCTACAGCTATAAAGACATTCTCTCTTTTTCCGCCTCAGGTGTTTACCGTGACTGGAAAGTTGCAAAGGTAGAAGAGGATAACGGAGATTGGCTACTTGCCTATATGCCTTTTTTCGAAGCAAACATTCACGCAGATATCCGACCGATCTCCTCAGTCCTGATCAGCCTCGGATACCAGCACATCACTCGTGAGAAAATAGAAAACGAGCGGGTAGATCCCGTTGGTAATCTTTACCTTGGTGGTAGCTACGAAGTTTTCAAAGGTATCTCTATTTACGCTCGTGTAAACAATTTATTGAACAAAGACTATCAATATTATTGGGGATATCCTACAGAAGGTATCAATTTCGTGGGTGGTGTGAGTTTCCGTTTTTAACAAGCAACGAGGCAAAAAAAGTCATTTTTACTAAAAAAGAATATATTCTCCACATATTATAAGGTGGAAACAATTGTTTTTTTCTACTTTTGCGGGCGAATTCAGTGACAGGAGTCACTATAAAACAGAAATTTATGCCAAAAAACCTTGTCATTGTCGAGTCACCGGCAAAAGCAAAAACAATTGAGAAGTTCCTGGGAAAAGATTATAAGGTTCTTTCCAGCTATGGTCATATACGCGATTTGAAGAAAAAAGAATTCAGTATTGACGTTGAAAAGAACTTTGAACCGGACTATGAAATCCCGGAAGATAAAAAAACGCTGGTAAAGACACTGAAATCTGAAGCGAAAGAAGCAGATACCGTATGGTTGGCTTCCGATGAGGACCGCGAGGGAGAAGCCATCGCGTGGCACTTGTATGAGGTATTGAAACTCAATCCGGAACATACCAAACGCATCGTATTCCATGAAATTACCAAAACCGCTATATTAAAGGCTATTGAGCAGCCTCGAAACATTGACATCAATCTTGTCAATGCGCAACAGGCTCGCCGCATCCTCGACCGTATCGTGGGTTTTGAATTATCGCCCGTACTGTGGAAGAAAGTAAAGCCTGCACTTTCTGCCGGACGTGTACAATCAGTAGCCGTACGTCTCATCGTAGAGCGCGAACGTGAAATACATGCTTTTCAAAGTGAAGCATCTTATAAGGTCACTGCCATTTTCCTGGTTCCCGACACGGACGGCAAACTTGTGGAGATGAAAGCAGAACTTGCACGTCGCCTCAAGACTAAAGCAGAAGCTCAGAAACTATTGGAACATTGCCAGGCAGCAATGTTTACCATTGAAGACATTACAACCCGCCCGGTAAAGAAAAGTCCGGCCGCACCGTTCACCACTTCTACCCTGCAACAGGAAGCTGCACGTAAGCTTGGTTTCACAGTTGCTCAAACCATGATGGTGGCTCAGAGACTGTATGAATCCGGACGTATCACTTATATGCGTACCGACTCGGTAAACTTATCGGAATACGCAATCAACGGCAGTAAAGAAGCCATCGCCAACATGATGGGGGACAAATATGTGCATCCACGTCACTTCAGCACCAAGACTAAAGGGGCACAGGAAGCACACGAGGCTATCCGTCCTACATATATGGAACAGGCGCAAATAGAAGGTAGTGCACAGGAGAAGAAATTGTATGACCTGATCTGGAAACGCACTATAGCTTCCCAGATGGCAGATGCCGAACTGGAAAAGACAACAGCAACCATCAGCATCAGCAATGCATCTGATACATTCAATGCGACCGGAGAAGTGGTAAAATTCGACGGTTTCCTGCGTGTATACAGAGAATCTTATGATGATGATGTGGAGCAGGAAGATGAAAGCCGTCTGTTACCTCCTTTGAAGAAGGGACAGAAACTACAGTACCAGAATATAACTGCTACGGAACGTTTCACGCAACATCCACCCCGTTATACTGAAGCAAGCCTGGTACGCAAACTGGAAGAGTTGGGTATCGGTCGTCCTTCAACTTATGCACCTACTATTTCTACTGTACAGCAGCGTGAGTATGTAGAGAAGGGGGATAAGACCGGCGAAGAGCGTTTATACAATGTGATTACCTTGAAAGAAGATAAGATTGCAGATGATACACGCACTGAGATTACCGGGGCTGAGAAAGCCAAACTGTTACCTACAGATACCGGTACAGTTGTAACCGACTTTCTGATGCAATACTTCCCCAGCATCATGGACTACAACTTCACGGCAAGCGTAGAAAAACAATTCGACGAGATAGCAGAAGGCGATACAAAATGGACGACTATCATGAAGACGTTCTATAAAACGTTCCATCCATCTGTAGAAAGTACCCTCGCAGCCAAGAATGCACATAAGACCGGAGAACGCTTATTGGGAGACGATCCTGTCAGCGGCAAACCTGTTTCAGTCAAGATTGGACGTTTCGGTCCGGTAGTACAGATAGGAACTGCGGAAGATGAAGAGAAACCTCGTTTTTCTCCTCTGAAGAAAGGTATGTCTATCGAGACTATTACCCTGGAAGAGGCTATGGAACTGTTCAAATTGCCACGTACCCTTGGAGAACATGAAGGTAAAACTGTCATGGTCAATGCCGGACGTTTCGGGCCATACATCTATTATAATGGCACCTATACTTCACTCCCCAAAGGAGCAGATCCTATGGAAATAGAATTGGAAGAGGCTCTGGAACTGATCAAGGAAAAAGCAGAAGCGGAAGCCAAGAAGCATCTTAAAAAATTCGAAGAAGAACCGGAATTGGAAATTATGAACGGAAGATATGGCCCTTATATCGCTTATAAAGGCAACAATTATAAGATTCCAAAGGATATCGTTCCGGAAGATTTAAGTTTGGATGCCTGCCTGGAAATCGTCAAACTGCAAAGTGAAAAAGCTGCATCAGCTCCAGCAAAACCGAAACGTGGAAAATATGCCAAGAAGAAAGCATAAAGCGATTCATCATAAAACATCAGCCCCGGAATGATTCTCTCATTCCGGGGCTGATGTTTTATAATATTATCTGTAATTACATTCTGTCCGGTACTTCGATACCCAGCAATCCCATGCCTAGGCGAACTACTTTAGCTACATTCTCCGACAAAGCAAGGCGGAATACTTTCACTGCTTCATCCTCTTCGCGCAGAATACTGAAATCGTGGTAGAACTGATTGTATTCTTTCACCAGATCATAAGTATAGTTGGCAATGATAGACGGACTGTAATCTGAGCCTGCCTGCTTCACAATAGCTGCGAAATCAGCCACCATTTGGATAAGTCCTTCCTCTTTCTCACTCAACTCGATGCCTACAGGAATTTCAGCCGGAATTACGATGCCGGCTTCAGCCGCCTTACGCAGTACAGATTGAATACGCGCATACGTATATTGAATGAACGGTCCTGTATTCCCATTAAAGTCAATTGACTCTTTTGGATTGAACGTCATATTCTTGCGGGCATCCACTTTGAGAATAAAGTATTTCAAAGCACCCAATCCTACAATTCGGGCAATATTATCAGCCTCTTCCTGAGTCAAACCATCCAGTTTTCCCAGTTCATTTGAAGTTTCCTTAGCAGTGTTCACCATTTCCTCAATCAAGTCATCGGCATCTACTACTGTACCTTCACGACTCTTCATCTTACCCTCAGGCAACTCGACCATACCATAAGAAAAATGCACAAGCCCCTTTCCCCATTCGAAACCGAGTTTATCAAGCAAGATAGAAAGCACCTGGAAATGGTAGTTCTGTTCATTACCTACTACATAAATCATTTTGTCAATAGGATAATCTGCAAAACGTAATTTAGCTGTACCGATATCTTGGGTCATATAAACTGAAGTTCCATCGGCACGGAGCAACAATTTGTGATCCAAGCCTTCCGGAGTAAGGTCAGCCCATACAGAGCCGTCCTCTTTCTTATAGAAGAAACCTTTTTCAAGACCTTCCATAACTTTCTCTTTACCTTCAAGATAGGTATTTGACTCATAATATATTTTGTCAAAGCCCACACCCATCTTACGATAAGTTTCATCAAAACCTTCGTACACCCAATTATTCATTTTTGTCCAAAGTGCACGTACTTCCGGATCACCGGCTTCCCATTTTACCAGCATTTCACGGGCTTCGTTCATCAAAGGAGAGGCAGCTTCTGCTTTTGCTTTAGCTTCTTCTTCCGTCGCACCTTCAGCCTGGAATTTAGCCATCAGTTCTTTTACCTCGGCTTTATAGTGTTTATCAAAAGCTACATAATAGTCACCCACCAAGTGATCGCCTTTTTTACCGGATGATTCAGGAGTTTCACCATTTCCATATTTGGACCATGCCAACATGGATTTACAGATATGAATACCGCGGTCGTTCACAATATTCGTCTTTACCACTTTGTTGCCGTTCGCCATAACGATGTTGGCCAAGGCATTACCCAAAAGGTTATTGCGTACGTGACCCAAGTGAAGCGGTTTGTTGGTATTGGGTGAAGAATATTCTATCATAACCAACGGAGAGTGATCCGTGGCAGCAGCAATACCATATTGTTTATCGGCATGAATGCCGTTCAGTAACTCAATCCAAGCAGAAGAAGCAATGGTCAGGTTCAGGAAACCTTTGATGACATTGAACGCAGCAACGGAAGGTTCATTAGCTTTCAGATATTCACCGATCTCTTGTGCTGTCTGCTCCGGTCCCTTCTTTGACATGCGCAGGAAAGGAAAAACTACCAGCGTGAGGTGTCCCTCAAATTCTTTCTTGGTTTTTTGCAATTGTACCTGTGCGGCAGGCACATCCTGTCCGTACAGCGCTTTCAGTCCATTGATTACGGACATTACCAGTTTATCTTCTATATTCATGATTTAAAAGTATTTTCCGGGTGCAAAGATATTATATTTTGGCGAATTAAGTACTCCGTTTGTAGGGATAATAAAAAAGGAGGTGCTCGTGCATCTCCTTTCCTATTCTTTATTCGTAGCCGTCTTTATCCGATAGCCAAAGTCAACTCCATACCAGGTTTAAACTTAGCAACTTTCTTTGCAGGAATCGTAATGCTCTGCTTGGTAGAAGGATTAATGCCCAGACGCGCCGCTCTTTCAGATACAGCAAACGTACCGAAACCAACCAATGATACTTTATCACCAGCCTTTAGAGCTTTTGTGATTGATGCCATGAAAGCCTCCAATGCTTTCTTAGAATCCGCTTTTGTCAAACCGGATTCTGCTGCCATAGCGCTGATAAGTTCTGACTTGTTCATAAATTTAAAATTTAATAATTAATATGTTACACAAAAGATATCTGCAATAGAATTTCACAAAGCTCTACAAAAATAGAGTAATATTTCTGAATATCAAATAAAAACATTAAAAAAAGATTGGAGC
>USSR01000061.1 GCA_900557355.1 uncultured Bacteroides sp. | reverse complement strand
ATAAAAGAAAAAGCGCAACATGCGTTCGCGGATAATTTATCACTTCAGCAAAAGTTAAGAAGTTAAGTTTCGTAAGTACTGTTTTCCACTCCAAATTTACAGGTAGTGTACCCTAAATTATTTTTCTGTAATCCCCATCACTTTTCTTCTTAACCCCATTGCTTAGCAGCACCTTTATTGAAGCCACATTTTCTTCGGAAGGGTCCGCCGCTATTTCACGTCCTCCCAATTCAATGATCTTTTCTTCCAACTTCCTGATAATCATTTTACCAATACCTCTATTCAGATACTCTTCTTCGCCAATCAAATATCCGATCTCGTACGTATGATTCTTTTCAGATATGTCTCCATACAAACTCTCAAAGTCGTGCCCTTCTTCCTCCAAGTCTTTCAAGAAAAAGCAATCAGCATAAAGACAATATCCGATCTTCTTATCCTTATAGTAAACAATAAAATGTTTCATAAAGTCATATTTACCATCTCTATTATTGACTTCGTCCAACCAAGCCTCCTTCTGTTCTTCCCCATCCGGACATAGCCATTTGTAAATATAATCTTTTCTCAACCATCTATCAAACCACAATATATCTTCGCCAAGCAGAGGCTTTAATACTATTTCGTCTGTATCAATCATAAATTCATGTATGTCATTTCATGTTTATTCAACCCAATTTCCTTTCACATCAATAAAGAACGTTTCACCGTTCAGCTTCACCTTTGCTTTGCCATCTTTATTAAAATAGCGGGCGTCATCATATATAAAAGGAATAACTTCTTTCCCGTTTTATCTACATATCCCCACCAACCATTCTGCCGAACTAATGCCAATCCTACAGAAAAAGCATGGGCATAGTCATAGATAAACGGCACGACTTCTTCGCCTGTTGCAGTATCTAAAAAGCCCCATCTACCATTGTATTCCGTTGGCACTAATTTTTGTACTTTCATTTTTTGAGTATCCATAATAGTATAATCCGTTATTGAATTGATAAATAAGAAATAGTTCAAGCCTGCTTTCTGCTGTAAAGATAGGAATTAAATTGAGACTGAGCGCAGAACTCAGTAATAAGGCTGATGAATAGCAGTTTATCCAAGAAAAGGAAGAAGCTGAAATAGAATAACTTATTAAAATTTGGCACGCCATTGTGAATAAACTATATTTGTACATTCATTATAAGTACTATAATTATGCAAGATTTTGTAAACGGACGCTGTGGTTGGTGCGGAACTGACGAACTGTATGTGAAATACCATGATCAAGAGTGGGGAAATTTAGTGACCGACGACAAGACACTGTTTGAGTTTCTTGTGCTGGAGAGCGCCCAGGCCGGATTAAGTTGGATAACCATCCTCAAAAAACGTGAGGGATATCGCAAAGCCTTTTGTGATTTCGATGCCGAACAAGTAGCACAAATGACCGATGAAGATGTCGAGCGGCTGATGCATTTTGATGGTATCGTGAAGAATCGTCTGAAAATCAAATCTACCATCACAAATGCAAGGCTATTCCTCGCCATACAAAAGGAGTTCGGCAGTTTCTATGAATATACACTGTCGTTCTTTCCTGATAGAAAACCGATTATCAATACCTTTCAATCCTTGAGTGAGATTCCGGTATCATCTCCCGAATCTGATGCCATGAGCAAGGATATGAAAAAACGAGGATTCAAGTTCTTCGGATCTACGATCTGCTACGCCCATTTGCAGGCTGCGGGATTCGTCAACGATCATCTGGCGGACTGTATCTGTCGAAAAGGATAAATGACAGTATAACTTCATACAAAGTAAAAGGCGGTATTTCCTCGCATGGATTTACCGCCTTTTCATTTTACTTCTTTATTCCCAAAATACTTCTTGCTTTTTCTTCACTGGAGATGAAATCGAGTGCATCGATTATCTTGTCATAATTCTCCCGGTCGGAGATATTCGGAGCTAAAATTTTCAGAACTTCCAGTTTGTCGTCATCAAACCGGTACATCGACATCATCCGCACACACTGTTTGCAACTCAATCCTCTGTTACCGATTCCGGCTTCCAATAATTCCAGTTGGTCGTCCTTGAAAGGTTTGCTCTTCACTTTGTTGTAAAGCGACTGGAAATCCCTCTCATTCATCCCTCTTCCACCACTAACGTGCGGACGGGAGGAAGCAGTTCCATCACCTACTTCAATAGCAGGATATACAGCAACAGGCGGATGAGGAGCTGTGTTAAAAGAATTCATCCCTACAACACGCCCGTTTACGAAATCTATGACAATCGATGTAGTCACAGTAGATAAATTGCCACCGGCAACAAGTTTCACATACTCCCACTGCTCTGTTTCTTGGTCAAAACGGCGATATTGTGGTTTTCCAAGTATGGAAGAAACTTCTTTTTGGGTCATCCCTTTTTGGACACTCATCATGATGTCTTTACTCGATCCGATAATGCTGGCGCAGCTATTTATGCCAATCATAAATGCCAGTAGTGCTAATGTCAGTTTTATTGTTTTCATTGCATATATTGTTTTTTACTTTTTATGTTGCTACAAATATAAGTGGAGAAAAACATATAATATTATCTTTTTCCCTATTATTTAGGAGGATTTCCCTATTCATATATAGAGTTATGGATTTCAATAAAAAAGATAAAGCTATGGAGGGAAACATCTTTTTCCTATCTTTGTCACATAATGTGACGAGTAATTCACCTCCATAGTAATTGGAATGCTCTAAAAATTAGTAGATTGCAATATATGAAAACAGAATTGGAAAAGTGCTTAGCCGGAGAGCTGTTCAACGGTGGTGACAAAGTATTGGCAGATATGACGCTGAATGCTAAAAGATTATTGAAACAGCTAAATGAAACGGATTATGCCGACACGGAACAGAGAAAGCGAATCTTTCATGATTTGTTTGGCAAAATGGGAGAACATGTCCATATTGATATTGATTTCCATTGTGAATACGGGAAGCATATTTTCATCGGTGATCGGGTTATCATCAATATGAACTGTACGTTTGTAGACAATAACATCATCGAGATAGGCGACAATGTGTTGATAGCGTCCAATGTACAGATATACACGGCCACCCACTCTACCAAATTGCAAGAAAGAGTCGTAGCGGATTGGGAAGCAGGAGAAGGTATTTGCAAAACCTATGCACTCCCCGTAAGAATAAATGATGGAGCGTGGATTGGTGGTGGTGCGATAATCCTACCAGGAATGACAATTGGAAAAAACAGTGTCATAGGTGCCGGCAGTATAGTAACCCACTCTATTCCTGACAACTGCGTAGCCGTAGGAAATCCTTGCAGGGTGATTAAACAAATTGATAATGAAGTCGTTTGACAGAAACGATCACAATGTATCATTGATCTGTACTCCTCAAAGTATTTAAGTCATACTTTGAGGAATATTTTTATGTGAAGACCTGATTTTAGAATCATTTCAATGCCTTGCCATCCGAAAAAGCCTTACCCACCTTTTCGCCCACCTTCAGATAATCATTGTTGAACGGATCGAAGATGATGGGAGCTATTTTGGAAGCATCTACTTTCCCGTTTTCATCAAGTACACGCTCGTCTACACTCACATTTACGATCTCTCCACGCAAGATGCAGGTTTCGGGATTATAATCTTTCAGTTTGCACTCCACCGCTACGGACAGTTCGTCAATCAACGGAGCGTCCACGAACTCCGAACGGGTGGCATGGAAGCCTGCACGGGCGAATTTGTCCGTTACCTTATTGCCGGAAACAATACCTACGTAATCGCAGGCAACCACTTGCCCCACTTCCGCCATACTTACTGTAAATGCTTTGCGCTTCAGGATATTCACAGTGGTCTTGTGTCCTTCGCTGATGCAAATACTGATCTCTTTCATCTCACTGATACCACCCCAAGCCGCATTCATAGCGTTTGGAAGTCCATTTTCATCATAAGCAGCGATGATAAACACCGGCTGCGGATAGGAAAAGGGTTTTGCTCCGTAATTCTTTCTCATACTAATTTATTTTTGAGTCCATTGTTTAATGTCTTCTTTGGTTGCACCGTTCAGCAGTTTGCCTTTCTGCCACTTCAGATTGGAATAAGTTTTCTGCAATTCCTTTTCGGAATTGGAGATACTGCTTCCGCCCGACGTGGCAAACAGAATAATCGTCTTACCCGAAAAATCACCACTTTCTATAAAAGTCTTGATGATTCTCGGAGCTAAATTCCACCAGATGGGAAAACCTATATAAACAGTATCATAGTCCGCCAGGTTCGCCGACTTGGAGCTTAAGGCAGGACGTGATATAGATTACTTTTCCGTAGCAAACGCTTCGATTCGGGAAGCATATTGCAATGATACAAAATTACGGAGTATTATCCAGTATGCAGGTATATAAATTACGGAATATATAACCAATATTACGGATGTATCTCCTTTTGACATACTTTATACCCCCTATTATTGGATTGTAACTATTTTGTAGTTACATTTGCTAAACTTATAAATGAATGGGAACAAAAGAAAAACTTATCGAACGTTTCAAGTCGTTACCAGCAAATTTTACATTTGAAGAAATGGAACGCTTGTTGTCGATATTTGGTTATGAAAAATCGAATAAAGGTAAAACTTCCGGTTTGAGAGTTATCTTTAAGAATGGAGACAAACGCCCTATAATGATTCACAAACCTCATCCCGGCAACCTTATCAAAGGGTATGCAATGAAACAAGTATTAAATGATTTGATGGATGCAGGTTTTATAAAATGAAGAAAGGAGTATTATTATGAATACATTAAGGTACAAAGGTTTCATTGGGTCTGTCAACTTCAGTGAAGAAGACAGCGTTTTTTTCGGTAAAATAGAAGGAATAAATGGAATGGTTAATTTCGAAGGACAGAGTGTTCAAGAACTGACAGAAGCATTTCATGGAGCAGTCGATGATTATCTGGCTTATTGTGAAGAAGAAGGGGTACAACCGCACAAAAGCTATTCAGGATCATTAAATGTTCGTCTGACTCCTGAGATACATAGCCATATCGCAATGCTGGCACAGCGTGCAGGTATCTCTATCAATGCTTTCATCAAACAAGCACTGGAGAAGCAAATTACAGCTATGTTATAGAATAGAAATTCATTCTATTATAATCACTATATTTGTCATTGCGCATGCTCGGGCGGATTGAAGATGCCGAAGACGCAAAGCAAGACATTCTGATAAAGGTCATCACAAGCCTTTCTTCTTATAAAGGAAAAAGTTTATTTTCGACATGGGTGTATAAAATAGCCGTAAACCATTTAATCAATGAGAAGAATAAAGACATCGCAAATCATCCTTTGTCTTTTGAAATCTTCGGGAGTGATATAGACAGATATGTCGCCTCTTCAGTTGACCAAACAAATCTGGCTGAGAAAAAGATTTTCTCGGAAGAGCTGAAACTGTCATGCACCAACGTTTTGCTTCAATGCTTAAATCCATTTGACAGGTTAATCTTCATTCTGGGGACCATGTTTGATGTAGACAGCCGACTGGGAAGTGAGATTACAGGATTGTCGGCTGACAACTTCAGGAAACGGCTGTCACGCTCCAGAAAAGTAATGAGTTCTTTCCTGTCAGAATATTGCGAGCACGCAGGAGGCAAGAAATGTAACTGTATGAACCGGGTAAATTATGCCCTCAGCCAACACCGTATCGATCCTGCCCTGCCTTACTCATCATCATTGGTACCGGAGAGAATCTCCACATCGAAGTCTGCCATGGAAAACATTGATGCCGCGACAGCTCTGTATTCAAACTTACTCAGACACTCTTCTAAACAGCAAGCCAAAGAATATCTTTTCAATCTGCTTAAAACAGATGATTTTTCATCACTAACTAAATAATATCTGACATGGACAAATTATTTTTCTCGGCAATTATCGGATTGATTGCCGGAGTCATAGACATCATTCCTATGATTATGCAGAAACTTCCCCGCTACTCCACCGTTTCGGCGTTTTTCCATTACTTCTTTGTTTCAATCATTATTCTCAATGTAGACATACCTCATATTCCCTGGTGGCTGGAAGGAGGTGTTGTAGGCTTGGCACTAACTATCCCGATGCTTATTCAAGTAGGACATTCGGATAAGAAATCTTTGCCAATAATAGCATTCAATGCCGTAATATTGGGAACATTGGTTGGACTTGCTGGACACTATATTTCAGTTTCCTAAATCCACACAGAGCAATGTAGGATTTGAGTCATCCTCCTCATTAGCTAAACCATATTGAGCCAATTTATCAATAGAAAGCAATGTATATGCCTTGTTGTTCCGGATAAGGGAAACGGGAGTATTTACAATTGCTTTCTCATTATAAGGCATGACATATCCTTTTTCCGAATGAGTCAACAATTCCCCGCTATTTGTATCCCATAGTGTATAATGCCTGCTCTCATTCCAGAAGAAATCATAAAACAACAGGTCATTCACCAATAAAGCATTTTCCGCTTTGATGCAATACTTCCCTTCCGTAAGCATACGTTCAAGATCGCCATTCAAATCTGTCGGCATCTTTAGTTTGCCCTGATTGATGGTCACAGCGGGAATGAGTTTTTCCTTTCTGCTGGCATACAGCGTATCATTAATCACAATACACACTTGGTCGTTTCCGTCTCTGAATCTGGGCACGATGTAGCCACCCGAAAAGCCCGTCACCGATTCAACATCGAAAGGAAAGAAAGATTGTTTCATGTTCCAGTCCTTATCAAAGAAGGCTACTAAGTGCGATTTCTGATATTCTCTTTTGTAGGTTCCCCAATATCCGTTGGATACACCAATAAAGTTGGATATACTATCTTTGGGGTATTCGCTGACGAAAGTCCCGTCCGGCTTATATATAATTTAGTCTTATTAGGAGTAGCAACATAAATCAACTCTTTTTCTTCATCAAAAAAGCGGGAAAAGATGTCGGCATATTCTTCAGGTCCATTTCCTTTCCTGTCCATCACAGAAAGAAAAGAACCGTTTTCGGCATTAAAGAAATAAAAACTCGTCTTATCTCCGATAACTATGTACTTTGGAGTCACATTAAGCAGGTACGCATTAGCACTCAACAGGCATTTATCATTCGTTTCCAACCGGATCGTTTTCGGATTTTTGAAAAGAGATTGATATTGTGCCGAAGTGTAGTCCGCATCAAAGTGTTCGACGCCTTTATCAATACTGACTGTAGAAACCTGATCATGTGAACCTTTTTCTCCGGAACAAGCCGTGAGAAGAAAAAAAGAGATGCTGAGAAAGGAAATACAAGAGTGTCGCATATTGTTTTTTGTTATGTTGTAAGTTGGGCAAATTTATAAAAAAAAACGAATATACAAGATGTTATCTCAGAAAAATGAGAAGAATAAAAAAAGAAAAAATAAAAGTCGGAAAAACCAACCCAAATACTTGACTTCGCCTTTCTGATGTAGTATCTTTGTAGAGCTTTAAAAAACTGAATTTTAATATTAAACCTAAAACCTTAGCAAATGGCAAAACTGATTCTTTCTTTCTCCGAATTGGCCGGTATGTATTTCCCCGGTTGTTCCACTCCGAAAAATGCAGTAAGATCTTTACAACGAAGCATTAAAAGGTGTACAAATCTGGCGACTGCTTTAGTTGAAACGGGCTATCAGCCTTATAATCATCGTTGGCTCTCTCCCAAGCAATACGGGCTGATAATAGAGAATCTGGGTGATCCATTCCCGGAATAATAATAGACAATAAATAGGAAAGGCGGTTGTTCTTCATAAGAATCACCGCCTTTTTTGTTGATATTTATCAAATTTAGGCCTAAAAGAGGCTTTTTACGTTTTTAATAAACGTTGAGCACATTCTTTAAAAACGTTCCCGTTATTCTTAAAAAACGAATAACAGGAAGCTGAACAAGGCAGAAAAACGCCTATAATTTGTCTATATTTGAGACTATGATATATTCTATTTTACTTAGCATAAACGAACTTTACATTTTTACAATACCTGACATATAGCATGAACTGATAATCAAAAAACGACTTTAAATTCTACGATAAACTTCATCAAATGGTACTCTGCACCGTTCTCCCCAGATTCCTTTATTTCCGTCCCGTATTCCACAGGGGATAACCATATTTATTTCAGCACCATGAGGCAATTTCAGTATCCTTTTTAGCCGACGGCTATCTAAACCTTCCAGAGGACAAGTGTCATACCCTTCGTTTGCCATAGCAATCATAAACGTTTGGGCAGCGAGTGCACAAGATTTATGGGCAGTCACGCGCATATCATTTTCGGAGACTTCGAGCATCATCGGGCGGAAAATGCTGATGATATTAACCAGTAGTTTTCTGAATAATCCCAAAATTCCAAAGAAACGGGCATAAACAAACGGCATCAATTTGCCATAGTATAATTCCCGGTCTTTGATGCGTTTGGCCTGACGTTCTTTCGGACTGTAACGCCGGATATTCTCCCGCTCGAAGTCAAGTACAAACCGCGCATGTTTCCTGTACCAATCACGCCGCACCACGAAAACGACTATTTGTGAAGCTGTAGAAGTGGCTTTCTGATTGAGACAAGCTCTTGAAACCTTTGCCAGTAATTCGGGCTGAGTGATATGATAGAACTCCCACAACTGCATATCCGAGCTGTTGGGAGCTAATGTTGCCAATTCCAGACAATGTTTTATTCGTTCCGGATCTATCAGTTTTGTTCTGTCATACGCTCGCACAGAGCGACGATAATGGAGGACTTCGTCTAAATTCATAATGCTGTAAAATGTTATAATACTATTATACTTTTCCTTAGAGCTAAAAAACTTCAGGATACCCATAGAATTAATTCTATAGTATAAGATTAAAAACATCTCCATAAGCTAATTGTTCCTCAACTAACCGGACTTTTCGTGTAATCAGAATATCGATGTGCTGTATATCACTAATTCGTGATGCTTTCCAAAACCAGTTTATTGTCCCGTTATGAATTTGGTTATTTTTCACCATTGTGTGAATGGCCGAAACAGACTATTTTTGCAAAAAATTAATCATTCATAATCTATTAAGCAATGAAAAGTAATACTATTTGTCAAGTAATTCTTGCAGGAAGCATCATATTGGCTTCTTGCCAATCTAACAATTCTGCTAAGCAAGATGAGTCTCAACAAACAATGAACGAAACAGTTATGAACAAAGTTATAGATTGCAAAATCAGTGCGGGAAACATCACTTTCACTAATGCCATCAATGGAGCTGAAAATTGCGTGAAACTGCTTGATGATGGCGCATTGGAATTCCATTGTGCCGGAGGACTGGATTTCTTCAGTGACCCGAATGGAAAACTGTCAAATACAACGCTTCCTATTCTGCTTGTCCCCGTTGAGAACACGAAACCTTTTACGTTAATAGCCAAGGTTACTCCGGAATTCACAACGGAGGGATTGTATAATGCAGCTGACCTTTTTGTATATTCTTGTGATTCACTCTGGCAGAAACTGGCATTTGAACAGGATGAATACGGTAACCACCGTATTGTTACAGTAAGAACACAAGGAACATCCGATGATAATAATCATGATAAATTAGATGTTTCATCTGTTTACTTGAAGATTTCATCTGATACAAAAACCATTGCCAGCTATTATTCCATCGACAAGAAAAGATGGAACATGGTTCGTCTATACAAGAATTGTTATCCAAAGAACATCTATTTGGGCATCAGTAGCCAGTGTCCTCAAAAAGGCAGCTGCACAAGTCGTTTTGAAGAAATTTCTTTGTCTCACGATAATGTTAGCGATTTCCGCTTGGGAGAATAAACCATTATATATTGAAAGTGTAATTTTGCGGAATCCTACCTTTCTCAATATACTTGTTATTTCTTCCTCCGAATAATACCTTTCCCAAATGATGAAATGTTTGGCTGTGTCTTCAAGTATCAGGTTATATTGATATGCAAAAACTTTGTTCTCCGGATAATGGAATGTTTGGCTTAGAAGTAAATATTCACTTTCATTCCAGAACCCACCGCAAGGGGCATATTTCCAATCCCGGCTTTCCTGTCTGTCATCAATAATCCCTTCCGAGAAAACATCAAAAATGAGAATACCTCCATCAGTCAGCGAAAGATATATATTGTCCAGCAATTGGTCGCGATCACTATCCGGATGGGTTCCCATATCACAATAGATCATGGTGATTGCATCGTACTTACCCATAGGATAATTATTGATGTAGTCACCCAAAATATAGTTGATTTCCTCCCGTTTTCCAATGGCATATTCTATAGAAGCTTTATTAAAATCAATGCCCGTCACCATATAATCCTTATCTGCTAAAAGCGATGTGTACAGTCCCGGACCGCAACCTAAATCAAGCAAATGACTTTGGGGCTTTGTGTGCTGGAGTATGAAATCCACTATCTTCAGAACTGATTCCCGCTTTCGGCTGGCACCATCAGATTGCGGATCAAGGTGATCTTTTAATATCTGCTGCTGAATATACGGGTCGGTCCAAATGTTATGAGCGGACTTTTCAAATAAAACAGGTTTATGATCTATGATTCTCATGCTTTCTTGTAGATAGTTCTTTCATATTATTCATTAATAGCTCATTGGCAAACAAAAATCTGTTTTTCCGAATAATCACAAAATGTTTCTTCTTCAAAACTGCCAAACTTATGAAGAATTTCAAAACCGTTCCATTCCAGGTATGAATCTAACTCTTGAGGAAAGAATAGCCTCATATCCAAATTTTGAACAGAATCAAACTCACCATTAATGAAATAGTGCCATTCTATGCGATTTATCTGAGTTTTGCTCTCGTATCGCATCATCTGCTTTATCAATACTTCTCTCCCATCTTTGGTGGTATATTCAGCAATTTCTATTGGCTCTTTTTCATGTTCTACAATGTATTGGATATTGGGATTAAAACAATCTAACAAAAATATGCCTCCTGCTTTGAGATGATTTTTAACCACACGTAATGCTTTAAACAAATCTTCATTTTGATATAAATGATGGATCGAATTGAAAGGAATAAAGACAAGGTCATATTTCTTCTTTAAATCGAGAATTCTGATGTCAGCCTCAATAAATTCTATTTCTAATCCTGCTCCGGCAGCTTTTACTTTCGCTTGTTCAAGCATAGAAGCAGTGTAGTCTACCCCGCTGATATCATATCCTTCCTGTGCTATCGGAATAGTAAGTCTGCCTGTACCGCAACAAAGTTCAAGTATACAGGCAGACTTGTTTTTAGGCAGCCATCGCTTGTAAAATAGCAAATCATCTATATGGGTATTCATTCCATCATAAATATTTGCATCATAAATTTAATTGCTATTCATCTGATTCTTCAATATCTGGTGAGTACTAGTATTTACTGTTAAACATACAAAGGTAGTACTATTTATCGTGTTTTTTCCTATCTTTGCAGATATTCTTAAGAGAACTACAGATGTATTACAATAACCTGTTTACTACAAACAATCCCCCGGTAGCAGTCTAAAAGCTGAGCAACCGGATTCCATTTATATCATTTTCCTACCTTTCAAGGGTATTGGAATAGAAGGATTATACCTATTCCTTATTCAAGGTTGTTCAGCCAAATCTTTTGGTTTTATTAATATAAAAACAACTTTGAAATGAAAAATCTGAAATATATTTTCATGGTTCTGCTCGGTGGAACCATGTATGGTACGATGTCTTCCTTTGTGAAACTATCGTACACAAAAGGCTTCAATGCCGCTGAAATATCTTTTTGGCAGGCTTTTATCGCCGCCTTATTACTTGCAATATATGCTTTTTTCACAAGAAAGAATATCAAGGGTAAGTTGACCTTCGGCAATTTTATATTCTTACTTTTTACAGGCAGTGCTATCGGACTAACAAATTTCTTTTATTATGAATCCGTAAGTTACATCTCGGCATCATTGGCTATCGTCATCCTTATGCAGTTCACATGGTTCAGCCTGTTGTTGGAATGGCTTATATTTAAAAGCAAACCGTCCAAACCTGAATTGATTACTGTTTCATTTATCTTGGTCGGAACGATAATGGCTGGAAATATCCTTGGGGCAAAAGCATGGGAGTTTTCGATGAAAGGCGTCCTGTTTGCATTAAGCTCTTCACTCACTTATACCGTGTATATCATAGCCAACAGTCGGGTTAGCAAGAGTGTTCGTTGGCAAACTAAAAGCATGGTTATAATGATGGGATCTTCATTGTGTCTATTTTCAATAAACAGTGAAATAATTCTGTCAAGTGATTATCTAAATGACAAATTCTTCTGTTGGGCTATATTTCTTGCCGTTGTGGGTACGACTGTTCCGACAGCCTTGTTTGCCTCCGGCATTTCAAAGATTGGTGTCGGTATCAGTTCTATACTAATGACTGTAGAGCTTCCCGTTGCCATTATTTGTGCAAGAATAGTGTTGAAAGAGCAAATAGGTTCCCTGCAAATTGTTGGAATAGTGATTATGCTTGCATCTATTTGCATAATGAATTATTATAAAGTTTATAAATCTAAAAGGTGAATATATAGGTTTTACGATAAAAAGATAAAAAAAGAATCGCACGGTATTTGGGGTAAAGTATTGGTTCTTATTTAGATAGAAATGTATATTAATATTTTCCTCCGAATTATTTGTTTAAAGGTACCGAAAGGGGACAATCTCCCTTGTGCCGTATAGTACCTTTGCAAAGTCATCTGAAACAAATGACAACAGTAAACCTTATTTTTTCAACCTATTAAACTTTAATTATTATGGCTTTAGAGTATGTAGTGACCAAGAGAGTGTTTGGCTTTGACGACACAAAGACTGAGAAGTATGTAGCAAAATCTGTACGTTCGGGACAGATGAGTTTTAGTAAAACGTGTGCAAAGGTCAGTCGACTTTGCGGAGTCCATCGAAAAGTGGTAGATTTGGTAGTCAGCGGTCTGGTTGATATGATGGCGGAGGATATTGATGACGGAAAGAGCGTTCAATTGGGAGAGTTCGGCATCTTTCGCCCCACCATTAAGGCCAAAAGTGCGGATACCGCAGAAGGTGTTACGGCAAGCAATATAGTACGTAAGCGTATTGTATTCACTCCAGGGAAGATTTTCCAACGTACTTTGGGAGAAATGAGCGTAACCCGCGCCATTCCCATTGATACAGATTATACGGATGGAAGCAGTTCCGGTGGTAACGGTAGCGGCGGTAGCCAGGGAGGTGACGGTGGTATAGAGGATGATCCGTTAGGATAATGCCAAATTAAAGTAGCGAAAGAACTTCGCTACTTTTTTTGTTTCTATACCTATTTATATGGATAATATCTCTTATTTTTGCACATATTATAACTATAAATAGGTAATATGGAAACATCAAAAGTCTACTACACAGACCTGCGTACCTCTCCTACTTCCAATCTTCTGGATAAGATGGAGCGCCTGGTAAAGCGGGCAGGTATTGAACAACTACCCTTAAAAGACAGTTTTGTCGCTATCAAGATTCACTTCGGTGAACCGGGAAACCTTGCTTATCTTCGCCCGAACTATGCGGCTCGCATGGCAAATCTATTGCGGAACAATGGTGCGAAACCTTTCTTGACGGACTGTAACACACTATATTCAGGCCGTCGTGCCAATGCCGTCGATCATCTGCAAAGTGCAATGGAAAATGGTTATAATCCTATATCCGCCCAATGCCAGGTCATCATCGGAGATGGTTTGAAAGGTACGGATTGCCGGGAAATTCCCTTAAACGGTGAATATTGTGCCGCCCCTAAGATTGGCACTGCCATAGCCGATGCGGATATCATCATCAGCATGAACCACTTTAAGGGACACGAACAAGCCGGCTTTGGCGGAGCTTTAAAGAATCTGGGCATGGGTTGTGCCAGCGTAGCCGGAAAACTGGAACTGCACTCGGCCTCTCAACCCAAAATAGATACAGAAAATTGCATCGGCTGCAATATCTGCGTGAAGCACTGTGCACACGACGCCGTACATCTGAATGCAGGACGCAAAGCGGAAATAGATTATGCGAAATGCGTAGGTTGCGGACAGTGTGTCGCTTTGTGCCAGTATGATGGCGCCATCATGGGCGACGAAGATACGTCCGAACGCTTAAACTACAAAATCGCCGAATATTCACTGGCCGTAGTGAAAGATAAGCCCAATTTCCACATCAGTTTTATAATGAATGTATCTCCGGAATGTGACTGTTGGAATCATAATGACGCCGCCATTGTCCCTGACCTCGGTATTCTGGCTTCTACAGACCCGGTGGCTCTGGATAAAGCATGCGCGGATATGGTCATCCAAGCTCCTATACTGCACACGGGTAACCGCCTTTCTGCCGGACATGAGCACGATGATTTGTGCGGCCATGACAAGTTCCACATGATGCACCCGGATACGGACTGGCTGGCTGGGTTACGCCATGCGGAAAAGATCGGATTGGGCAATATGCAATATGAATTGGTGAAGATTTAAACCTTTTCCGTCCAAAAGAGTCTTAATACAAACATACCGATACAAAACTTGTAAGGATTGGGACAAATCTTCAAACAAAATGAGCGCTCATCTCCTACTTTTGTATCTTGAAGAAACATAATAATAACAAATTAAAATCTAATCATTGAATAATGGAAACATCTGCTAAACTCTACTCTTTGTCGTTCAGTAACGTGAAGACCTATTTGTTTGCATTCTTATTTATTGCAGGAAATATAGCATTGCCGCAGCTTTGTCATCTGGTTCCCGCGGGTGGACCGACTTTGCTGCCTATCTATTTCTTTACACTGATTGCCGCCTATAAATTCGGTTTTCGTGTAGGACTGCTTACGGCTTTACTTTCTCCGGTGATTAATCATTTACTGTTTGGTATGCCCGCTGCCGCTGCATTGCCTGTATTGCTGATAAAATCCGGTTTGCTTGCAGGAGCTGCTGCATTTGCCGCACGATATACAAAGAAAATATCCTTAGTTGCATTGCTTAGTGTGATTCTTGCTTACCAGGTGATAGGCACTGCTTTTGAATGGGCGATATGTGGTAACTTTTTCCTCGCCGTACAAGATTTCCGTATCGGTATTCCGGGTATGCTGATCCAGTGGTTCGGTGGTTACGCTCTGCTGAAAGCTATTTCCAAACTTTAATAATAGACTATCTCCCATAACAATATGGCAAAAACAATGGAAGAAGTGCTGGAACGCTTCCGACAATTGAATTCCGCGATGACTTTGATATGATCGTGGCTATTGCTAATGGCGGTATCGTTCCCGCAGGTATCATCAACCAGCGATTGCAAAAAGAAGTGCATCTGTTACGTATCAATTTGCGGGATGAATACCAGCATCCGAAGTACGATGCACCCCAGTTGCTCGCTCCGGTTGATTTTGATTTTAAAGATAAAAGTATTTTATTGGTAGATGACCGTATTAAGACAGGATCTACCATTCGTCTGGCGTGCGAATTATTGAAAGAGGCACGTCTGATAAAAACATTCGCAGTCAATGGTACGGCAGATTATGCCTTGTTTGACGAGATGTGTTTTAAGTTCCCGTGGATATTATGAACAATTGATAATTAATAGATTAATAATCTGAAGGGCCTATGGATAGAAGGGATTTCTTAAAGACTCTGGCGGTGACGGGTGCGGTGATAACCGTGCAACGTTCCGAAGCAATGGACATACTGGCGCAAAAATTGACAAATGCTGGCGGTGGTAAGGTGGATCTGGTAGCTGTGATGGGTGGAGAACCGGAAGCGATGTTCCGGCGTGCTATCACAGAAATGGGTGGTATGAAGCAGTTTATCAAACCGGGACAAAAGGTAGTGGTTAAACCCAATATCGGTTGGGACAAAGTACCTGAACTGGCTGGTAATACAAATCCGAAGCTGGTTGCGGAAATTGTGAAGCAATGTCTTGCCGCAGGTGCCAAGGAGGTTACGGTATTTGATCATACCTGTGATGACTGGCAGAAATGCTACAAGAACAGCGGCATTGAAGAAGCTGCCAAAGCTGCGGGTGCCAAGGTTATGCCGGCTCATCTGGAAAGCTACTACAAACCAGTCTCATTGCCCAAAGGTGTACGCATGAAAAGTGCCAAGGTACACGAAGCCATTCTGAATAGTGATGTATGGATCAATGTACCCATCCTGAAAAACCATGGAGGTGCCAATCTGACGATTTCCATGAAGAATCACATGGGTATTGTCTGGGATCGCGGTTTCTTCCATTCCAACGACTTACAACAATGTATTGCCGATATCTGTACAATGGATAAGAAAGCAGTGCTGAATGTAGTGGATGCCTATCGCATTTTGAAAACGAATGGCCCGCGCGGACGTTCTGCTTCGGATGTGGTATTGACCAAAGGATTATTTATTTCACAAGATATCGTGGCTGTAGATACAGCTGCCACCAAATTCTTTAACCAAGTTCGCGAAATGCCGCTTGAAAGCGTAGCTCACCTTGCTAACGGGCAGGCATTGAAGATTGGAACGATGGATTTGGATAAGTTGAATGTGAAGCGTATCAGGCTTTAATTCAAGCTATATAAAGTATACACACTTATGTTGAGAAAAGCACGTATTATACTGTCCGTTGTCATCTTCGGGCTGATAACTTTTTATTTTCTGGATTTTGCGGAAATATTGCCAAATAGTTTCCACAGACTGGCGCATATACAGTTTGTACCGGCATTGATGTCACTCAGTTTTATCATCCTGGTAGTACTGGTACTGATTACCTTGTTATTGGGACGTATCTATTGCTCTACAATTTGCCCAATGGGTATCTTTCAGGACATAGTGACCTGGATTTCTAAAAAAACGGCAAAGAAAAAGAAACGTTTCCGCTATTCGCCTGCCAAGAATATGCTGCGTTGGGGAGTATTGGGTGTAACAGCAATAGCTTTTCTTTTTGGATTTACGGTCATTTTAGGTCTGCTCGATCCTTACAGCGCTTTCGGACGTATGACGGTCAATGTGTTTAAACCCGTGTATATGTTAGGAAACAATTTGCTGGAAAGTATATTTTCAAGTTTCAATAACTATACCTTCTATCAGGTGGATGCTTCTCTCCTGAGTATCTCGTCCTTTATTATCGGACTGTTGACGTTTTTGGTAATTGGTTTTCTGGCATGGAAATACGGGCGTACCTGGTGCAACACAATATGCCCGGTAGGCACGTTACTCGGCTTTCTGAGCCGCTACTCGC
>USSR01000060.1 GCA_900557355.1 uncultured Bacteroides sp. | reverse complement strand
AAAATCTGAAAACGGGAAAGTCTCGTAGTGTATGGAAGAAAAAACAATCTACGGATATGTTGTTGATGGCATCTTCCATGTACTTTGAACCTTCGGACAGTTCTTTTTATGCTGTTAGTCTGAAAGATGGAGGCAGCCTTTGGAAGGTTTTCATGAATGATTCTGTTTGGGTAGAGATATCGAAACCTATTCGTAATGATTTGGTTCATCAGGATTGCGATTTTAGTTTTTATTCGTCGCCTGCCTATCATAAACTGTATCTGGTGATGGATAAGATTTTGAGTGACCGTACACATGATGTGGCTATTTATTCTATCAATACTCCTTTACTGAATGATAATGAAATTGTGCAGACGGTGAATAAGGACTCTGCTTCGGTGTGGTTATGGTGGTCATGTGGTATCCTGTTGTTGGGAGGAGCAGTATTCCTTTTATACCGGATAAAATGCAGCAGAAAGAAAGTCGAATTTGAAGATACCAAAGAAGATAATACTCAGGTGGAGGTTCTTCCTGTTAATGAAACGGTAGAGGAGGTTGCTGTGGTAGAAAAGTATTTTGATCGCAGTCGTTCGGCAATCTCTTTGTTGGGCACATTTAATGTTCGTGATAAAGATGGTAATGACATAACAGGAGCTTTTACACCACGATTGAAAAGCTTGCTTATATTGTTGGTGCTTTATACGGAAAAAAGTAAGCAAGGCATCTTGACTAAAAAAGCTACCGATATTCTGTGGTCAGACAAAGAGGAAGAGTCTGCTCGCAATAACCGTAATGTGACTTTGCGTAAGTTGCGTATATTGTTAGAAAAAGTAGGTGATGTGGAAGTTGTCAGTGATGCGGGATTTCTGTGTATCAGATGGCATGAGGGAGTATTTTGTGATTATCGGATGGCGTTGGATTGTATTCGTCAATTTAAGGAAAATGGTGATCATGGAGATGACAAGCTCCTGAATCAGATATTGGAAATCTTATTGTATGGTCCGTTGCTGTCAAATACCATTGTTGATTGGTTGGATGAATTTAAAGATTCTTATTCCAGTCTTTCTATTGATTTGCTGAGGAATTTGTTGGATGTACAGCGCAATAATTATGATACAGTACTGCGTATTGCTGATATCCTGTTCTTGCATGATCCTCTGAATGAAGAAGCCTTGGCGGCTAAATGCTCTATTCTTTTTATACAAGGTAAAAAAGGTATTGCAAAGAGTGTATATGACCGCTTCTGCAAAGAGTATAAAGATTCATTAGGAGAGGAATATAAGATCCCCTTATGCAATTTATATAAATGATAATTTATAAAAATAAGAAAAAGCGCTTAATCATAACAATTAAGCGCTTTTTTAATGTCCAATTAATAAAGGATGGCTCTGTTTTTTAAGACTAAGGCTTTTATTTTGCATTCGTGGAAGTATTCTTAAAATCTTCCAATGAAAAGTTAAACTGATGTCTAATTTAGTCTTTAAACTATGAAAAAGTACTTGTTGATCGGATTGTTTTTATTAGGTCTGTTTATCTATCCTATTAAGGCCATTTCAGGTAACACTCCTGAAGAATTATATGAGAGTTTGCAAAAACGGTTGGCTTCCGGTTGGAATACCTGGGATACCCGTAGTGTGCTGACTCATGTATTTCTTCCTTATGGTTTTGCTGTCGACCTGAATATGATGGATACAGATGGAAGTCGCGTAAGGAAATTCAGAATCGGAGATAGGGCTAAAGGGGCGCCATTATTGCAGCCGGGACCTCATTCATTTGATGGAGCTTATACAAAAATGACTATAGATTGGAAAGGATATAAGTTACAGGTAGAAAGTGCTGCTATAGGACTTAAAAACGTAATTCTAATCAGACCACTGGCTGAGACGAAGAAAGGAGGACGATTGGTGGTTATCCCTGAAAGTCTTTGGAAACGGGGCAATACACTTAGCGTGGATAGTTTAGGATTTACATTGGCATCACGTGATAAAGTTGTTGAAATCAAAACTTATATAGAGGGTGAACTTCTGGAAAAAAAAGGAAGGGAGTTTATTCTGTCTTTAGATACTCCGGTTGCTATCTGTTGCGGAGAAAATATGGAATTGGATGAGGCAATTGCTTTCATTAATGACCGTGCCCGGGATTTTATTAATTCTAATCAGAAAAAATTTGGTGAAAATTATGATTGCTATAATGCCATGCAGAGTGTTTTGGCTTGGGATAATATATATGATCCTGGCATTAGGAGGGTGATTACTCCCGTAAGTCGGATTTGGAGTTCCGAATGGTTTGCCAGTGAAGATTTTGGTGGTTTTACACTGTTCTGTTGGGATACCTATTTTGCGTCGATGATGCTTGCTGTTGGCAATAAAGAATTGGCTTATGCAAATGCTGTAGAGATAACTAAGGCGATAACAAAAAGTGGATTTGTGCCTAACTGCTTTTATAGCAATAATTTTAAATCAAGAGATCGTTCTCAGCCACCTGTTGGTTCTTTGGCTGTCTGGACATTATATAAGCAATATCAAGAAAAGTGGTTCTTGGAGTTATTATATAAAGAATTGCTAACCTGGAATCGCTGGTGGAGCCGGAATAGAGAGGATGGAGGATTATTATGCTCCGGTAGTAATCCTTATGAAAAGGTCACTTATTTCAGGTCTGAGTTTGATACGGATTGTCACTATGGCGCTGTTTTGGAATCAGGATTGGATAATTCTCCAATGTATGATGGAGTACCTTTTAATAAGCAAAAACATTTGCTGGAGCAGCATGATGTAGGCATGTCTTCTTTATACATCATGGATTGTGATTATCTGGCTTTAATAGCGGAAGAACTTGGCTATAAAAAAGATGTAATCGAACTTAGAAAACGCGCGGAATATTATCGCAATAATTTAGCAGGGTTGTGGGATGATAAGACTGGATTTTACTATAATCGTTCTACCAGAGATCTGAAATTTAATTACCGTACTTCACCCACTTGCTTTTATCCATTGCTGGCAAAAGTACCTACAAAGAATCAGGCTGAGAGGATGATAAAAGAGCATTTGCTGAACACTGATGAATTCTGGGGGGAGTACGTAATTCCTTCTGTACCTAAAAATGATCCTGCATTTAAAGATAATGAATATTGGCGGGGACGCATTTGGGCACCATTGAATTTTCTGGTATACTTAGGATTGAATAACTATGAATTTCCGGAAGTGAGACATGCCTTTGCCGAAAAATCCCAAAAATTATTATTGAAATCTTGGTTATCACATGGATATGTCTTTGAGAATTACAATGCCCTCACTGGTGAAGGCGATGATGTTGTGCGAAGCGATAAGTTCTATCATTGGGGGGCATTGCTGGGATATATCGCTCTTATAGAGAATGGAGTTGTAAGTAAGTGTAATTAATAATAATCGATCATGAAAAATATAATTTTAATTATCAGTTTTTTGTTTTGTACAGTTTCTATTGTATATGCCCAGAAACAGCCTTTTTTAAAGGATTCCTGGAAAGGGGATATGACCTCTGTAAAACAAGAGAAAGGAAGGTTGAAGATAGCATCTGTTGCTGTACCCGAAATATGTTGGCATTTAGATGCTTTTTCCAAAAAGGTGAGTATGTATAGAAATGTGCAATTGAACGATGTGAATAGAACTGTTTGGTGTAGTTTTCTGGCGTTGAAAGAAAAAGGGAATTCGCGTTTAGGCCTTTCATTTGAGAAAGGCAATAGTGAAAAACTATTTGTTGCAGTCAAACAGACGCAGGAGCCGCAGTTGGTTGTGGTGCGTATCGATTTTTCTGAAAAGGCTGATAAGGCATATGTTTTTTATAGCCCTACCGCAGCTTCTGTTCCTGATTTGGAAAATGCCGAGTATACTTTATCGGGTAAATTTGATTTTGACCGCATTAGAATCATAGCAGAAAAAGGGAGCAAAGGGATTTTTAGCGATGTCTCTTTGGGTGAGAATTATCAGGATGTAGTACATCCTAATGTCTTACAAGTTGTAGCCAAGGAAGGACAACCACAAACAGTTCTTTCCTGGGAAAAGAAACAGCAGGCTTTATGGATTCAGACTTCGGGCGGAACTTTGTATTTGCAACCCTATAATATAGGAAGTGTACATGTGATGTTCGGCTCTGAGAATGAAATAAAAGAATATAAGAGTTTTGCCGTAACGCAACAGGCAAAGGTGGCAGAGTTTAAAGTGGAGGATACTCAGGAAGATATTGTATTACGTTCTTCCCGTTTAGTTGTTACTGTGAATAAGAATAAAGGGTATATCAGTCTACTTGATGAGTCTGGAAAAATTTTACTGAAAGAGTTTCCGGAAAAAGCGAGAATGAATATGTGTGGAGATTCTGTCAATGCATATTGTAAGTTCCAGTTACGAGATGAAGAGGCTTTATATGGTTTGGGGCAGTTCAGAGATAACTTAATGAACTTGAGGAATGCCAAGCGGGAACTGGTTCAGTTTAATACGCAAGCTGCGGTACCGGTTATTTATTCTACTGGTGGTTGGGGATTGTTTTGGGATAATCCTTCCCGGACTATTTATACAGACAATAGTACCGGTATGAGTTTGGCTTCTGATTACGGTAAGATCGTTAACTATTATCTTTTTGTAGGTGATAAAATGGATAATTTGGTAGCTGCATATCGTTCTTTGACGGGAGGGGCTCCGATGTTGCCCGATTGGGCTTTAGGTTATCACCAAAGCCGTAACCGTTATGCTACGCAAAAAGAGGTGATGGAGATAGCTAAAAAGATGAAGGAAGAGGATATTCCTGCAAGTACTATCTTTATAGATTATCATTATTGGGGTAAGTACGGAACAGGTTCACATAGGTTTGATGAAACTTTATTCCCTGATGTTCCTTCAATGTTGGACAGTCTCCATAACGTTTATGATATGAAGGTAGTTTTGACAATGTGGCCCTGCTTCAAACCGGGTATCCCTAATTATAATGAAATGTCACAAAAAGGGTATATATTGGAAGGAGCCAAAGCTATTGACGGCTATATATATGATACTTTTAATCCGAATGCGGCCAAAATGTATTGGGATAAGGTTTCTTCTTTAGTGGACTTGAATATCGATGGCTGGTTTTTAGATGGACCGGAACCTGACCATGTAGCCTCATACTTGCCACTTAATACTTATGCCGGACCAGCTCAGAAAGTACGAAATGTATACCCTTTGGTTCATGCATCACATTTTTATGAAGGAATAACCAAAGCTCGTCCCGGTATCCGTCCTTATATGTTGACCCGTTGCGCGTGGGCTTCCCAACAAAAGTGGGGAACGGCTGTGTGGTCTGGTGATATTCCAACAACATTTGCCGAATTACAAACGCAAGTAGCAGCAGGATTAAACTTTACAGCAACGGGAATTCCCTACTGGACTACAGACATTGGTGGTTATTCAGGAGGAGACCCGTCTAAAAAAGATTATCAGGAATTGTTTGTACGTTGGTTTCAGTATGGAACATTTTGTCCCGTTTTTCGTTGCCATGGACGTCGTTATCCGGGAGATACGAAAGCACCGAATGAGTTATGGGCATACGGACCAGAAGTACAACGTATCTGTACTGACCTTATAAAGTTGCGATACCGGCTTTTGCCTTATATTTATACCCTATCAGGTAAAGTTACTCACGAGCATTATACACCAATGCGCTTACTGGCTTTTGATTTTGCTTATGATCAAAATGTATTCGACTGTAAAGATCAGTTTATGTATGGACCTGCTCTCCTGGTTTGCCCCGTTTTGGAGGCAGGAGCAACTTCCCGCTCTGTATATCTGCCACAAGGATGTACTTGGGTAGATTTCTGGACCGGTGCAATCTACCAAGGAGGAACTACAATTACTGCAGAAGCACCTCTGGATAAAATGCCTTTGTTTGTGAAGTCTGGTTCTATCATCCCTTATTATACTTCTGTTGAGAAAAATATTAATGTTGATGTTCCGCTTGAGATTCATGTCTTTGGTGGGGAAAACGCAAGTTTCAATTTATACGAAGATGATGGTGTCATTCCACTTAAACGGAATGGTAATTACAGTACTATTCCGTTTAAGTGGAATGATCGTACAAAGGAATTTATAGTTGGAGAACGCATCGGCGACTATGCAGTAAAGGACAGGGACCTTATCATTAAACTCAAAGGTAAAGATGTGATAAAGAGGATAAAATATAGTGGTAAAGAAATAAAAGTTATATTGAAATGAGCCTCAGGAGATTGATAATAGTTAGCTTCTTTTTCTTATCTTTCTTTGCAAATCTTTTTGCGGGTGGAAGTGTTAGGGGATGGATTATTCTGTCTGACAATATGGAACATGCTATCCGGACAATAAAAACAGCAAAAGAGTATAATATCAATCAGCTTCAGTTGTCCCATGAGATCATCCATGATTTAAAGGCCATTAAAGAAGAAAAGGTATGTGAACAGGTTAATAAACTCATTCGCTTTGCACATTTAGAAGGTATTGATGAAGTGTTGCTTTGGGATCATAGCTTATACTCTCTGGATTATTATCCATCATGTTTTAGAACGGGACCTGATGGTACAATAAACCTGGATAATCCTACATTTTGGGAATGGTTTAAAGATGACTATCGCCGGATGCTCAACAGGGCTCCTGAAGCAGATGGACTTGTGCTAACGTTTATTGAAACTGGCGCTTATGCGGAAAAACAGTATTCGGTGAATATGAAAACCCCTGAGGAAAAACTGGCAGCTGTTGTAAACGCTATTTCCGATGTAGTTATTGGTGAAAGAGGAAAGAAACTCTATATTCGTACTTTTGCTTATTCGGAAGAAGAGTATAAGAGTACTATTGGATGTATAAAGCATATAAAGAGTGATAAGGTCATTTTAATGATGAAAGAAACCCCTCATGATTTCTTTCTGACACATCCGGATAACTCTTACATCAGAAAGATGAATAGACCTACGATTGTAGAGTTTGATTCTGGTAATGAATACAGTGGGCAAGGCATTGTTGCTAATACATGGCCTGAATATACTATGAAAAGATGGGGGAGCTATATTAACTGTCCTAATGTTACCGGATATGTTGCAAGGACGGATCGTTATGGGGATACCAGCATAGTAGGAACAGCTAATGAAATTCAGTTGTATGCACTGAAGCGGATGACGGAAGAACAAACTGTATCTCCAATGCAAATCTATAATGAATTTATTACGTCGAGGTATGGTGAGGATGCTTTGTTGCCCATTAGAAAAGCGTTTCAAAATGCATATGATATAATCACATCTGTTTTTTATACCTTAGGAACAAACCTAACAGATCATTCTTCTCTAAATTATGAAAACAATAAATGGGGATATAGCAGGCATGTGTCTGGAAGATGGATTGATCCGCCTATGGTTCTTGTTAAGCATGATATAAATAAAACATTTCATTATTGGAAAGATATTATAAATCATATTGCTCCTGTACACTTTAAGTCATTATCATCTCCGTTAGCTGTTGAAGTGAAGACCGTTTTTGATAATCAATGGATAGAACCTCAAAAATGGATAGTGTATATTATAATTATATTCTAACGGAAAAACAGTATGGAGTTAAACTTGCTTCCGAAGCAGTCGCTGAAATAGAAAAGGTAAAGCCTTTATTAGAATCTGCGACATATAATGATTTATACCAACTGTTTTATCGTACTTATTTGACTGCATGTTTGCATGAAGCTGTATGTACGGCGTATTATGGTTCCAGAATCTATGTCAGAGCTAAGCAATTTCATCCTGCAGGTTTGAAGGAACGTATTTTTTTATCTCTGAAAAAGATAGAACAAGTTTCGGAGGATATGAATTTGTTGGTGAATGCATATCCTGTCGGTCAATATAACTGGTTGAATGATGCAAAAACCGCATTAAAATACAGAGATAAGGTCTTGAAAATATTGAAGGAACATGCTTCTGAATCTGGTATTACTGAAAGAAGCTTATCGAAGGCAGAATATTTCTCTTGGATAAACAACACTAATGAAGGGACTACAGAATCACAGACATTGGTCAATTTGAATTTTTTTGAATGGCTTCGTCAGGAATATGGGATGCAGTTGGATATATATGCTTTTGATGCAGGGCTGATTGATGGTAAGAATATTTATGGGAGTATAAATTCCCAACGATTTAAGAATAAATTCCCTAAAGGGTTGGAATCTATTTATCTAAAGGCTAAACAGAATGGAGTACGTTTAGGGCTTTGGGGAGGACCAGATGGTTTTGGGAATACTCCGGAGAGTGCAGAGGAAAGAAAAGAGATGTTAGTATCACTCTGCCGTAATTATGATTGGGCTCTTTTTAAATTTGATGCAGTTTGCGGTCCGTTGAGAGAAGAGAAAGAAGATCTTTTTGTGGATATGATTGGAGAGTGCAGGAAATATTCTCCAGACTTAATTCTTTTGAATCATCGTTTAGGGTTGAAAAAAGCGGAACAATGTGCAACAACTTTTTTGTGGGAGGGCAAAGAGAGCTATATTGATGTAAATTCATTCAATACATGTGCAGCTCCTCACAATAGAGTAGGAGCATTGGGAAGAGGTCTTGTACCCGATTTGAAAAGATTAACGGAGGACCATGGGGTTTGCCTTTCTTCCTGTTTGGATTATTGGGAAGATGAACTTGTTTTACAGGCATTTAATAGGTCTTTGTTACTTTCTCCTCAAATATATGGCAATCCTTGGCTATTATCAGATAGAGAGTTTCCTAAATTGGCGAGAATTTTTAATCTGCATCGGAAGTTTTCAGGTTTATTGGTAGATGGTATAGAACTACCTTCAGCCTATGGAAAGTATGCTGTTTCGAGAGGAGATGATAAAACGAGGTTGATAACATTGAGGAATTTGACTTGGGAACCTCAGAAAGTCAATATTGTGTTAGATCATGAGATCGGTCTGGAAGAATGTAAACGTGTTAAGTGTCGGTTATATCATCCTGTTGAAAGAATATTAGGTATTTATAACTATGGAGAATCTGTTGAAGTTACTGTATTACCGTTCAGATCAATGTTGTTTTATGCTTCTGCGGATGAAAGTCTGGATGGCATTGGAGTAGAAGGAACTGATTTTGAAATAATAAAAGATGTAGTGGGGAAACCGATTGAAATAAATTTATTGGGATTTGCAGGAACGCAAGCGCACATCAAATTAAATAATTTACCCGGTGTTGAAAAGATAGAAATGGATGGGCAGGATGTTACAAAAAAACTGAGCAACTCTAAAACGATGAATATAAATTTTGAAGGTGGTAAATACTCAAAATCTTATCATCGGAAAATTGCCGATTTATCTCCTGTATCTATACCTTATGATGTAAATACCTTATATGAAGCTACGGTGTTTGCTGCCGATAATAATGCAATGGAAGTTCGTTCTCTATATCGTTCGGGAACAACGAAGATTGAACAGGTAGAGGAGGCTCGTAACGCTTTTTTTAATCAGTCTGCCTTTGTTAATCGTGGTGTTTGGGATAAATATTTATTTGATGGCGATATGGGGACAGGATTTTGGCCATCAAAAAGAAAAGGTGATATTCGAATAAAGGGTGGTTGTTTTCGTTTGGATCTTGGAGAAAGTTTATTGGTAGATAGTATTCTTATAAAAGTAAAGAACGAGTATGAATTACAACCTTTATTGGTGGATGAAGGCAATGTTGCTTATATTTCATCCGATTTGAAGGATTGGAAACCTGTATCCTTTTGGGCTGGTACAACAATGAGTCTAAAAGTAGGGGAGCGTATGAGATATCTTAAAATGAAACCTTTTCCTGATGCAATAGCCGAAGTAGAAGTATATGCTGCCGGAAAAAAGGTAGAGCCTGATAACTTTAGAGCCAATAATCTTTTTGCTGATACCTCTGTTATGGGATGTGCCGGTGCTTGGAAAGCTATGTTTCGGTTGGACGAGGTAACTCCTAATAGCTATCTTTGTGTAGCTGTAAATGGAAAGCATGGTGTAGAGGGAGCATATGTTACTTTAAAAGTAGATGGTCAATATGTGGGAGCATCCTCTAGGGCAACTTCATATCCGGCTAATCCATGGGAAAATACGACTGTGCAATCTAATTCTAACTATACTTATTTTTTTGAGTTGGATGAAAATCTGAAGAACAAAGATATAGAGGTATTTCTGCTAGCTTATGATGAAAAGAACCTCTCTCTATTTCCTGAAGTTTGGATTACTGCTTATCCGATGCCTTATGAGAAAAAGACATTAGTGATTCACCGTTCTCTTACAGAATAATCGCTTTGATAGCCATATTACCAACATAAAACGAAAAAAACATTCTTATTTGTTTCAGATCATTCTATATGTTGGTAAAGAAGCAGTTAATCTTTTAATTTAATTTAAAATTAAGCGTTAGATAAGCGCGATATCACTCAATTTTTAATCTCAGGCATATAATTTTGCCATATCAAAATGATAATAATAGGTTCAACAATAAGTTCTTTTTTAAAGCGCAAAATATAAGACTGTATTTGGGATAACAATTTAAAAAAAACAAGGAAACCAAAAGAATACATAACTTAAAAAGAGATGCATATGAAGAATACAAGTTAACCAAAGACACATCCTTCCTACTTATTAATTTAAAGGATACGTTATTTTATGAAAAACAATTTTAAAAGTGAGATGTATGAAACACATGAAAAACAAATCTAATTTTGTAAGAGTTAGCAAATACGCTTCTTGGTATGTGCTAATGATGTTCTTGATGATGTTTACTCCGATGCGTGCACAAACTTCCCGAAGTATATCCGGGCAGATTGTTGACGAATTGGGTGAAGCAATTATTGGTGCCAATGTCACGGTCGTTGGTAATAAAGCACTGGGTACTATTACTGATGTTGACGGTAATTTTAATCTTAAAGTTCCTGCAGGAGCAACGTTGGAAATCTCCTATATTGGTTATATAACTAAAAAAATGAAGTTGGATAATAAAACTTCTTATAAGATTGTTCTGCAAGAAGACTCAAAACAGTTGGATGAGGTAGTAGTGGTAGGGTATGGAACACAAAAGAAAGCTACTATAACGGGTGCTGTATCTGCTGTAAATAATGACGAAATTATCTCTACCAAAAGTAACAATATTCAGAATATGCTAACGGGTAAATTGCCGGGTGTTCGAAATATACAAAAAACATCTGAGCCGGGACAGTTTACCAATCAGTTTGATATTCGTGGTTTGGGTGCACCTTTGCTGATTGTTGACGGTGTGCCACGTGGGGATATGCCGCGCATGGATCCGAATGACGTGGAGAGTATTTCTATATTGAAAGACGCATCAGCTGCTATTTATGGTGTGCGTGCAGCTAATGGTGTAGTGCTGATTACTACTAAAAAAGGAGAAAAGGGAAAAGCTAAGATTGAGTATTCAGCTTATTATGGTATTCAAACACCGGCGGAAATATTGCGTCCTCTTCGTTCACGCGACCGTGCTATTCTATACAATGAGACTACTATGCGTAGTACTTCTAACCCTGTTTTAACGTACGATGATTCGTATTTTGAACAACTGGCGAATGGTGAAATGGCCGATACAGACTGGTATGATGCAGTTATGAAGAAGACCGCTCCTCAACAGCAACATAATATATCTGTCAGTGGAGGTAGTGAGAAGGTAGATTATTATGTTAATTTTGGTTATAACGATCAAGGCAGTTTCTTCCGTACTAATTCTGCTAATTACCACCGTTATAATTTGCGTTCTAACTTGAATGCCCAAATTACAAAGAATTTGAAGGCAGGTGTTAAGTTAAATATGATTATGGACGAAACTAATCGGCAAAATATGTCTAGTTGGGAGGTCTTCAAGATGCTTTGGCGCTCACGCCCTACAGATCCGGTATATGCTAATAATACTGATCCTTACTACTATCATCCGGATGTAGAATTTAATCCGGCTGCTGTTATCCGTCCTGATTTAGCTGGATATGTAAAAGACAAGAAGAATATTTTCCAGTCTAATATGCAGTTAGAATATACAGTTCCATGGATTAAGGGTTTGACAGCCAAAGGTATGTTCAGCTATGATAAAACTTATAACGATAATGCAAATTATAAGCAAGAGTATAATGAGTATCGTTATAATGCCGTTACAGAACAATATGATGTAGCTGCTACCCGAAATAGTAAAACTGAGTTGAGGCGTGTATTTAGTACATCTTATTCTACATTGTGGAATGTACAATTAAATTATGATAATACATTTGCTGATAAACATCATGTTGGTGCTATGATGCTCTATGAAGAGGGGTACAACCAAGGATATGATTTCAGTGCAAAACGCTATTTCGAAATTCCCATTCCTTATCTGTTTGCAGGTAATACTGAGAATCAGGAAGGAACAGGAAGTGGCTTGTCAGAGAATGCTTCTAGAGCTTTGGTTGGCCGATTCAATTATGATTATGCAGGAAAGTATATAGGTGAATTTTCTTTCCGTTATGATGGCTCCTCTAAATTTCCTAAAGGCAAGCAATGGGGTTTCTTCCCAAGTGTGTTGTTGGCTTACCGTATTTCTGAAGAAGCATTTATGAAAGATAATCTTCCTTTTGTTTCTAACTTGAAGGTAAGAGGCTCTTGGGGAAAGCTTGGAGATGATGGCGCTTCTCAGTTCCAGTTCATCGAAGGTTATGATTATCCTCAGTCATATCATAATAGACAAAATCTTCCGAGAGGATATGTATTCGGTAACACATTTACTAATGCACTTGGATTTAGAAATGCACCGAATCTGGATTTGACTTGGTATACATCTACTATGATAAACCTTGGTATTGATGCAGACTTTTGGGGTGGCCTGTTTGGCTTCTCTGTAGACTTCTTCCAGCGTGACCGTGATGGTCTGTTGGCTACTCCGAGTGTTATTGTGCCAGCTACATTTGGTTCTGGTATTTCTCAAGCTAACATGAATTCAGATCGTACTAAAGGTTTTGAAGTAGTTTTGCGTCATAATAACCAGATTAACCAGTTTAGATACAATGCAAGTCTTTCTGTACAGATGACTCGTAGTATGTGGACGAAAAAAGTAATGCCCGAGCGTTCTAATTCTTATGATTATTGGCGTAATAATTATATCAACCGTTATAAAGATATTTGGTTCGGAAAAGGTTCTAACGGTCAATATCAATCATATGATGAAATAGCTAATTCAATCTATGCTAATGCAGGCTCACTTCCTGGTGACCCGATTTATGAAGATTGGAATGGTGACGGCGTTATTGATGACCAGGATAAACATCCGATTGCTACAACTACGAATAGTGACAATAACGGAGGACTTCCCGGTACTAATCTTAACGATGCTCGTAACTATCCGCTTATGAACTTCAGTTTGACATTGGGTGGTCAGTGGAAATGGATTGACTTTAACTTATTGTTCCAAGGTGCAGCTATGTCTTATATTGGTTATGGTGAGCAGTTATTGAATCCGCTTTCTTGGGATGGAAATGCTCTTGACCTGTTGTATGATAGATGGCATCCGGTTGATGCGAAAAAAGATCCGTATGATCCTACTAATAAATGGGTTTCCGGTTGGTACCCATATGGTAAAACTAGAGCAGAAGAAACTTCTGAGTTCAATATACAAAATGGAGCATATCTGCGTCTGAAAAGTGTAGAGCTTGGTGTTACCGTTCCCAAGAACCAAGTGCTTGACAGAATCGGAATTAAGAATTTGCGTGTATTCGTGAATGCTTATAACGTATTTACTATTACAGGTGTAAAAGGGCTTGACCCTGAAAAACCTTCTGAAACATATGGTTATCTTTATCCGTTGAGTAGAACTTACAACTTCGGTGGAACCATCACATTCTAATAGTACTGGATTATAAATATGCTAAAGATAAAAAATATGAAAAAGATACATTGGATGGCAGTTGCATCACTGCTTTCGCTCAGGTTGTTTACCTCTTGTGTTGATTTGGATATTACACCTACGTCCATTGTTACGGCTGAGGATATATATAATGAAAAAGGTATTAAAGCTTACATGGCGGGTATGTATAATCACTTGCCTATGGAAGATTACCATTATGATACGAATAGTAACGGTACGGAAATTGGGGGTGGATACTATGTCGGTAACGGTTTAAGTGTTTGGACTTTTTGGAACTCTACCGGTGAAATGGTTAACCGTAATAATACCGGTATGACATATCATCGAAGTGGTTATTGGGGAGGCGGATTTAAAGTAATTCGTCAGGCAAATACATTGATTACAAGTTTACCTAACTATCCGGAATTAGCAAATCAATCTAAATCTTGGATTGCCGAAGCTAAGTTTGTCAGAGCTTATGTTTACTTTCAATTGGCTAAACGCTACGGTGGATTACCGAAAATATTTGAGCCTCAATCTTTGGATCCTAATGATGAATCAACGTTGTGGGTAGCACGTGAGAGTCATGCTGATACGTATGATTTTATATTGAAAGATTTGGATGAAGCTATTGCTGATCTTCCTGAAACTAGCGAGGTCGGTCGTGCTAATAAATATGTTGCAGCCACTTTGAAGAGCCGTGTAGCATTACATGCCGGTACAACAGCTCGTTACGGATCAGAAAAATTCCAAGATTGGGAAGTGGATGGAGTATTGCTTCAAGGTATTCCCAAAGAAAGAGCAAATGGTTATTTCCAACAAGCTTGGGATGCTGCTAAGTTAGTGGAAACTGGTGGGAAATATGAACTTCATAGAGGTAATGCTGATAAAGAAGCTAACTATGCAGAAGTATGGGAAAAGGCTGATTCCAATAAAGAATCTATTTGGTTGCGTAAGTTTGACTTTAATATGAGTGTTCACTCTTATAATTCTATGATGTGTCCGCCTCGTATGGCATCTGAAGGTGGTGACCGCTTTAATCCGACTCTTGATTGGGTAGAGTTATTTGATGGTCTCCCACTAGATGATAATGGTCATTTCAGTGCTTTTGATGAAGAAGGTAACTACTTGGTATATGATAATTGCCAACAGTTGTGGGATGGTGTGGAACCACGGTTAAGAGCTAATCTTCTGATACCCGGAAGACTCTATAAAGGTGGCATGAAGTTGGATTTGCGTGCCGGTATTATAAAAGAAGAATATGATCCAGCTGTGGCTAAATTTAAGAAATTTACTGTTGACGATGGAGCTGCTGAAAGTAATCTTAACTCTTCTTCAATGTGGAACAAGGAAGTTTATGATAAAAATCCTTTCCGTGAACGTACATTCCTTGATTGGTCTCGCCAAGGATCAGCGGATCAACAGGATCCATACCTCCGTTCAGATGGCGTAAAGATATTTAAGAATGGATTGGATGGACCAAAGATTAATGGAAATACTGGTAGCAATACAATTACAGGTTTCTTTGGCCGTAAAAACTTGGATATTACTGTGGATAAGGCATCAACTGTACATCAAACTTCTACTCAGCCTTGGATTGAAATGAGATATGCTGAGGTATTGCTTAATCGTGCAGAAGCTGCTGTTGAATTAGCTCAAAATGGGGTGGCATCTTATGGCGGCGTAGATATGCTGGAGGATGCTTACAATTGCATCAATGATTTACGTGATCGTGCCGGAGCTAAATTATTGAGTAGTCCGAGCGAACTTTCTACTGAAGCTGCTTTTACTAATTGGTCTAATCCTGGTCCTAAAGGACAAGGTGGTTTTGTAGAAGCTCCTACTAGAGGATTACAGATTGTCCGTGTAGAAAGATATAAGGAGTTAGCTTTCGAAAGTAAAATTTATTGGGATTTGCTTCGTTGGTTTACATTTGATACACAGATTCGTCAGTATCGCCGTAGAGGACTCTATTCGTTCATGTTCGCTAAAGGTGCTACAGTAGATGGAAATGGTATTCCTGACGGTAAGTATATTTACGATGCCAAATCTTGTGAAGAAGGAAGTGGTCGAGTTAATTTCGGTGCAGTGAATAGGTACTATGAAGGAATTCCGACCGATGAGTTGAAGAACAATCCTTTGTTGCAAAAGAATAGAAATCAATAACTTTAAAATGCAATAATATGAAACTCTTTAATAAATGTATATTTTTCGTTTTGTGTGGCATGATGGCTACATCTTGCGAATTAGATAATTATGACGGACCTGACGCTACGATTCAGGGGGCTCTATACGACCATAATGGACAACCATTGCAGGTAAATCATGGATCCGGATATATTCGGATGCGGGAGGTTAGTTGGGCTGCTGGAAAAGAAAATGCATTCGTCGGTAACCAAACACTTAAGGTACAGCAAGATGGTACATACCGTAACACCAAGTGGTTTGCAGGCGAATACCGAATGCTTCCTTATGCTGGAAACTTTTATCCCTATGATGATGAGTTGCAGGATGGTGACGATGCTGGTGAATTGGTAAAGATATCCGGTACTACTACCAGAGACTTTACAGTGACTCCATACCTTACTATCGAGTGGGTGAAAAAGCCCACAATTACGCCGGACAATTATTTGGAATGTTCTGTTCGTTTCAAGAGAAACCAAAAGGATGGGTATGAAATGCCTGATTTGCGTGAATCTTATTTGCGTATTTCCCGTTCGGTGAATGCTTCTGCTTTTGACGGACAGTTGTTTCAAACAAAAAAGACGATAACCAATGATATGGAAGGACTGGAGATTACATACCGTACGGATATACCGTTGAAATATACAGGTATTGATTACTGGGTTCGCGTATCAATGAATTGTCAGACTGCTACAGGAAAGCCGGAAACAAACTATCCAGGCATGGGAGCTGAGAACTTTACAACAATTGAAAAGATACATGTACCTTAAAATTCTATATTTTGGAAGAGATACTGGATTTCCCAGAAATCAAATTGAACAGGCTAAATAAGTAGGTAGGTAAGTAAGGAGGGTATTTGTTTTCGAATAAGTGCTCTCCTTCTTTTTTGACCCGAATTTTAATATAATTTTGGGGTAGATATATCTGATACAAAGCAACTCATTTTGTTCTATTTGTCGTTTGTGAATCTGCTTAGGGGATTGCACCTTATATCGAAGCTGATTATCATGTCAACATTACATAGTTTAAAAGTTTATTGGATGATTCGTAATGGTACCAGCTACGATTAATTACTTTTTAATGTCTAATTAATTATTTATTTCACTTTCTGTTAATGAGTCGAAGCTACATTTGCAGAAAATAATATTATATTTTAATATCATGAAGAATTTCTATATAGCCTTTTGGACTGCCGCATGCCTTTTGATTTCATCATCCGGATATGCGCAATCC
>USSR01000059.1 GCA_900557355.1 uncultured Bacteroides sp. | reverse complement strand
CAAAGACGCCATCCGGCATCTGCAAGAAATGTCTTCCGCCGACTGGATATTCATTGACCCCGCCCGTCGAGACGGACATGGCGGTAAGACCGTTGCCATTGCCGACTGTGAACCGAATGTAGCCGAACTGGAATCCCTGCTGCTCAAAAAGGCGCAGCACGTAATGGTGAAACTCTCCCCCATGCTCGACCTGTCTTTGGCTATTCAAGATTTAAAGTACGTACAGGAAGCACATATTGTTTCTGTAAACAATGAATGCAAGGAACTCTTACTCATCTTAGGACACAATATTGTTGCCGCAGAGAATATTCCCATCCATTGCATCAATCTGCAAATGAAGGATGGGAGAAATACAGAGCCAACCGGACAGTTCTTCACTTTCACCCGCGAACAGGAACAATCAAGCTCCAATGAATATACCGATACTTTAGATAAATATCTGTATGAGCCCAATGCGTCCATCCTCAAAGCAGGGGCTTTCCGCAATGTAGCCTGTATATATAAGGTAAAGAAACTGCATCCTAACAGTCACCTCTACACTTCCGGTGAACCGATAAAGAACTTCCCCGGAAGAAGCTTCCGGATAACGGGTATATGTACATTGAATAAGAAAGAACTAAAAAGCGTATTAGGAGATCTGAAGAAAGCCAATATCACGGTTCGTAACTTTCCAAGTTCAGTAGCGGAACTCCGTAAACGTATCAAATTGAGCGAAGGCGGAGAAGTTTATCTGTTCGCTACGACCTTGATCAATGAACAGAAAGTTCTGATCCGTTGCGAGAAAATATAAATGCCTTGTAACAGGTATTTTCCTTTTTAATGTAACCTCAGCAAAACAAGATGTAACATCCGGAAGAAATCTGTAACATAGGCTTAACTATCTGAAATACGATTCTTCTTCCAAATCCTCTTTTCTGCCTATTTTTGTAATCGTCATCCACAATGACAAAACAGAAGTCTATTAATAACAATAAAAAACGCACTAATACCATGAAAAGAAAACTTCAGTTGCTCACCGGAATCGGATGCCTGTGTCTGTGCTTCCTTTCCTGTTCACAACCTCCCTACAAAAACCCGGCACTAAACCCGGAAGAGCGTGCCAATGATCTGGTAGGCCGACTCACACTGGAAGAGAAAGCCGCCCTGATGCAAAACACATCTCCCGCCATTCCCCGACTGGGCATAAAAGCCTATGACTGGTGGAACGAAGCGCTGCACGGCGTAGGACGCGCCGGACTGGCAACCGTATTCCCGCAAGCCATCGGTATGGGAGCTTCTTTCAACAATGAACTGCTTTACGATGTATTCACCGCAATTTCGGATGAAGCACGCGCCAAGAACACCGAATTCAGCAAAGAAGGCGGATTGAAGCGTTATCAAGGGCTCACCATGTGGACACCTAACATCAACATCTTCCGTGATCCGCGTTGGGGACGGGGGCAAGAAACTTACGGAGAAGACCCTTACCTCACCAGCCAGATGGGTATGGCAGTGGTACGCGGTCTGCAAGGTCCTGAGGGGGAAAAATATGACAAGTTGCATGCCTGCGCCAAGCACTATGCCGTACATTCCGGTCCGGAATGGAACCGCCATAGTTTCAATGCCGAAAACATCGACCCGCGTGATCTTTGGGAAACCTATCTGCCTGCTTTTAAAGACCTGGTTCAAAAAGCGCATGTGAAAGAAGTGATGTGTGCCTACAACCGTTTTGAAGGTGAACCCTGTTGCGGAAGCAACCGCCTACTAATGCACATTCTGCGTGACGAATGGGGATATAAAGAAATCGTAGTATCGGATTGCTGGGCAATCAGCGACTTCTACAACAAAGGTGCCCATGAAACCGATCCCGACAAACAACACGCTTCCGCCAAGGCCGTACTCTCCGGAACAGATATAGAATGCGGAGATAGCTACGGATCACTGCCCGAAGCTGTGAAGGAAGGGTTGATTGACGAGAAACAGATAGACATCTCTCTGAAGCGCCTGATGAAAGCCCGCTTTGAGTTGGGCGAGATGGACGAACCTTCGCAAGTGTCCTGGGCACAGATTCCTTACAGCGTGGTAGATAGTAAAGAACATCGTGAACTGGCACTCCGCATGGCACGCGAGAGCCTTGTATTGTTGCAAAACAATCAGAGTTTACTGCCTTTAAATAAAAACCTGAAAGTGGCCGTGGTAGGACCTAATGCCAATGACTCCGTAATGCAATGGGGCAACTACAATGGTTTCCCCTCACATACCATCACTCTATTGGAGGGTATCCGCGAATATCTGCCCGAATCACAGATCATCTATGAACCCGGATGCGACCTGACCTCCGATGTTACTTTGCAAAGCGTATTCCAGCAATGTAGCATGGATGGCAAACAAGGTTTCAGTGCCAAATACTGGAATAATACGAAACAGGAAGGAACACCGGATGCAACCAATCACATCAGCACCCCCTTCCACTTCATCACCACCGGTGCCACGACCTTTGCAGCCGGCATCAACCTGCAAGATTTCTCTGCCAGCTACGAATCCGTATTCCGCCCCGTCAAGAGTGAAGACATCGCCTTCCGCTTCCAGACTCAAGGGATAACGAAACTCTCCATTAACGGTAAGGAAGTGGCTGCAGGCATGAACTTCAAGAACAATGCAAAAGTCTACACCCTCCAGGCAGAAGCTGGAAAGGAATATCATATCAAGATTGATTTTACTTTCCGCAACCGTGATGCCGCACTCGATTTTGACATGGGGCGTGAAGTCCCCGTTGATCTGAAGCAAACAGTAAACAAGGTAAAAGAGGCGGATGTCATCATCTTTGCCGGAGGTATATCCCCGGCAGTGGAAGGTGAGGAAATGTATGTCAACATTCCCGGCTTCAAGGGAGGTGACCGCGAAACCATCGAACTTCCATCTATCCAAAGCCGTTTGCTTGCCGAATTGAAGAAAGCAGGAAAGAAGATCGTATTCGTCAACTTCTCCGGTTCCGCTATCGCTCTGACTCCCGAATCGAAAACATGCGATGCTATCCTGCAAGCATGGTATCCCGGTCAAGCCGGTGGTACGGCTATCGCCAATGTCCTCTTCGGAGATTATAACCCGGCAGGACGTCTTCCAGTCACTTTCTATAAGAGTACGAGCCAACTGCCCGGCTTTGAAGATTATTCCATGAAGGAACGCACGTACCGGTACATGACAGAAGCTCCGCTCTTCCCCTTCGGGCATGGTTTGAGTTATACCACATTCCGTTACGGAGACGCTTCATTGAATACACAGGAAGTAAAAGATGGAGAACAAACCATCCTGACCATCCCCGTGAGCAATGTAGGTGAATACGACGGGGAAGAAGTGGTACAGGTGTATCTGCGTCGTCCGGGCGACAAAGAAGGTCCGTCGCACGCACTCCGTGCCTTTAAGCGTGCGAACATCGCCAAAGGGGCAACCAGCAATGTGACCGTATCATTACGCAAAGAAGATTTCGAATGGTTTGATACGGAAACCAATACAATGCGCCCGATAGAAGGTGATTATGAAATACTTTATGGTGGTACGTCGGAGCTGAAACAGTTGAAGACGATACCAGTCATTGTTAAATGATAATTTAACTGCGTAATCTTGAAAATCATATAATATAAAACGTTCCTTTATGAAGAACTTATTTTACCTCCTCCTTTGCCTCATCGCCGGGACATCGTGCAGCCAGGCAGACCCGACAAAGCCCTGGGATAAAGGTGCCTTTGAAACACAGAAATACCGGAATCTCCTCGCCGAGATGGGCTACAAACAGGCAGATATTGATGCCAAGCTCAAATCCGTCTTTGACGGTGTATTCTACGGTCCCGACAAAGTATATTTTGAAGTAGGCGACTCTATGGCTTACATCAGTGACATCAAAAACCATGATGTCCGCACCGAAGGTATGTCTTACGGATTAATGATTGCAGTCCAGTTCGACCGTAAAGATATCTTCGACCGCCTTTGGCGATGGGGCACAAAGTACATGCAGCATCAAGACGGTCCGTTGAAAGGATACTTCGCCTGGAGCTGCGAGACAGACGGTACCCGTAACTCCCAAGGCCCCGCCTCCGACGGAGAACTTTACTATGTAACCGCCCTCATCTTCGCCTCCAACCGTTGGGGAAACGACACCGGCATCAACTACCTTGCCGAAGCTCGGAATATCCTGAACTGTTCCATGGAGAAAGATGGTACAGACCGAGTAATGCCTTTTATCAATGTAGAGCATAAGCTCATCACCTTCGTCCCCGACATACGGGGCGGCCTTTTCACCGATCCATCTTACCACGTACCCGCTTTCTATGAAGTATGGGCACGCTGGGCCGATGATGGCAGAGCCGACTTCTGGCGTGAATGTGCCGAATGCAGTCGTGAATACCTGCATAAAAGCATCCACCCCGTAACCGGTCTGAACCCCGATTACAACAACTATGACGGCAGCCTGCTGGGCAATAACCGCATTATTGGTGATGCTTTCCGCTTCGATTCTTGGCGTGTACCGATGAATATTGCTTTAGATTACTCCTGGGCATGTGCCGACAAAGAGTGGCAACAGGAATACGGCAACAAAATCCAGAACTTTCTCTACAGCCAGGGTATTGATACTTTCGTAGACCAGTACAACATAGACGGTACACAGGTAAAAGATACCCTCCGAGCCGGAGAACACAAGGCGTTAAGACACTCTTTACCTTTGTTAGCCACTTCTGCCGTCGCCTCACTGATGTGCACTCACGAGAAAAGCCGTGAGTTCGTAGACAAGTTGTGGAACGCAAAACACGAGCCGTATGAAGACGGATACTTCGATGCTTACTATGACGGGCTGCTCCGCCTCTTCGCTTTTATGCACCTGAGTGGAAACTACCGCATCATCTTCCCTGAAAAGTAAACTTAGAGCATAACCCTAAAAAAAGAAACAGTAGATTCAGGATTTACATCCTATTCTACTGTTTCTTCACTAATTAACTAATCCTAAAAACATCCTACCATATAATTGCAGAGATTTGGTAAAAAGATAGTTATTTCAGTTGAGGGAAACCATCCCTCCAGATAATCTTTCGTTGTGAAAGGAACCAGGTTCTGCCGAAATCCTCATTGCCCTGATAGAAGAGGTAGGTCTGCCCATCTTTATCTTTGAAGATATGCGGATGACCCGATTCGCAATAGTTCCAGGCCCCCGGATCTCCATTCGCCAGGAAAGGTTTATTCGAAACTTTCCTCCAGTGGATACCATCTGTACTGGTTGCCAGTCCTATCTGCTGCGGACGATTATTATAAGCCCCTGCATAGAACATATATAGCGTACCATTCATCTCTACTACTGAAGGAGCCTCTATACAAGTTTCTTCCCACGGCCATTCGGGAACCAAGATGGCACGGTCACAGGCCTCCGTCCATGTTTCCCGATTGAAATTTGTACCTGCAGGAGCAGTAGCCACACCTACAATCTGTTTCACATAGTCGGGTGTACGGGTAGCATAATAAAGAAAATACTTTCCTTTTGCAAATATGACTTCCGCATCAATGGCCCGTCCACAATTCCAGTCACCCGCTTTAGGGGCAAAAATAGGATTGGTAGCATTACGTGTGAAGTTCACGCCATCCACCGACCATGCATGACAGATCGCATCTTTCTTGTCATTACCATACGTTTGATAGAATAGATGGATCGTATCGTTACGTACCAGTGCACCCGGTGCACACAAGCCCTTAGCCTCATAGTCGGCAGCCGGAGACAAAGAACCGATAGGCTTCCATTGTGTCAGGTCCGTACTCTCTGCTATACCTATTCCCCAACCCGAATTTCCCTTAGGAGGTACAGAATAATACATCAGGTACTTTCCGTGGAATGGAATCACATGCGGATCTTTCGAGAAAGGCCTGCCTGTACGGGTAGTATCGGCAAACAACATCGGAGAGTCCTGATGTTTAGGCAGCACATTGTACTTTATCGCCCAGTATTCCCATTCATTCCGCAACTTCTTCAGTACATCGGGATGCTGGGAAGCAAGATTATTTTTCTCCGTACGGTCTTTCACAATGTCGTAAAGTTCCCATTCCGTACCTGCTTCATCACGTATTGCTTTCCAGTTACCGTAACGGATGGCACGATTGCCCTGATGCTCCCAATACATATATTCATGCAGGGAGGGCACTTTCTCCGTAATGGCGGGGAACAGACTGGTACCTACCAAAGGATGAATTTTATTTCCACCATGATAGGTTTCAGGATATGCAGCGCCTGTCGCTTCCAGAACAGTAGGCATAATATCCGGCAAATAACCCGGAATAGTGCACAAATTGCCATGCCGGTTGCCCAGTTTCTTGTTCCAGGAGAAGATAAGAGGAGTGGATATACCACCTTCGTAGGAACGACATTTGTATTTCCGGAACGGAGTGTTTGAAGTTTGCGCCCAGGCTCTGCCATAGGACGGCATATTATTGCAGGCAGGATTATTAATATCTTCCTGCTTGCCGCCTCCCAATTCCAGATAAGGTTCGGCACAAGCACCATTGTCTGCAAGGAACAGGATTAAGGTATTATCCAGTTGTTTGGTTTTCTTCAGGTAATCGATCACCTTACCTACGTTGTAGTCCACACAGTGTACCTGTGCTGCATACACAGCCATGCGATAGGCGGATTCATCCTTTTCTTTCTCTGTCAGTTCATCCCAGGAACGGTTTTCCCATTCGGCGAAACCAACATTCTTATCGATAATACCCATCTTCTGCATCCGGTTGTAACGCTCCTGGCGTATCTTATCCCAACCCTTGGAACGGTAAAGTTTGGTAAACTTCTGAATGTCTTCCTCTTTTGCCTGCAAGGGCCAATGCGGAGCATTGAAAGCCAGATACAGGAAGAATGGTTTGTCATCCTTCTGTTCACCAACAAACTGAAGGGCATGATCGGTGAAAGCATCCGTGGTATAGTAAGGAGATTCAGGTGCAGGCAAATGTTCATTATCCAGCGTCAGACCACGTCCACCTTCCGGACGTAAGTAACTGGCAGCACCTGCCAGAATACCGTAGAAGCGTTCGAAACCTCTTTGCAAAGGCCATTTCTCTTGCCCATGCATACCCAAGTGCCACTTACCTGCCATATAGGTATGATAGCCGTTTTCTTTCAGCACTTCGGCAATGGTGACACAATTACGATTCAGATAACCCTGATAGCCTTCAGAGCCCCAATCATTGATATCCCGTTGCGTTTCTTTCTTAAACGTTCCCGGATCCTCGGACATCTGACCGATACCTGCCTGGTGCTGATAAAGTCCGGTCATCAGACTGGCACGCGCCGGACAAGAACGGGATGTATTATAGAACTGGGTAAAGCGAACCCCTGTAGATGCCAACTTATCGAGATTCGGGGTCATAATCTCACCCCCATAACAACCGATGTCGGAATAGCCCATGTCGTCTACCAGAAAGATAACGACATTTGGCTTCTCTTGCGCCCAACAAAGGGGAGCAATCATTAATGGGGTCAAAGCAATAATACTCTTTCTCATAAAGCCTATATTTTGAAATTATTTTATGATAATCTGCAGTCTTTTTCCTGTAAATGATAACTCATAAGCCTGTTATTGTAAGATTCAGGCGTCTAAAATATAAATTATCACTTGCAATACCAAACATATAATACCCCAAAACCTCTACATTACTCCCCAATAACTCTTTCCCTTATTCCTTTCAACATCTCCCTAAGACTTCATGCAAAAGATGGCATCTTTCGTTGCAATAGATGGCATCTTTTACAACAAAACATACCATCTTTTGCATCAGCGGAATAAGGCATAAGAACCAAAGGGTTACGGCTGAAACCTCTGTGCTTCATCCGGTCCGGACACAGCATATGCAGGGTCAATAGCGCGGATATAAACATCCCCGTCTTTCCCTGTCTTTACTTCCAGAGGAACAATCGTGGTTCCCTGCTCATTAATGGTCTGAGCAGTCTCACTTAAATCGCGATTCTGAATGCCCAATTTGGATACAGGTGCGATATTCCCGTTAAAGAATGCCGTGCACCACCATTGGCCCTTCTTATCCTGGAACGGAGTTCCATGTCCCAGGAAACGGCCGGCAAAACGACGTTCACTGTAAGGACCGGTTATCCGGTCGGCTGTGCAATAATACAGATTATAAGACCCCTTACGGGAATCATCCGTAGACCATGCCGTACCGAAAAGTACATACTTCTTTCCTATCTTCCGTATAGTTGCACCTTCGTGCCCGATGCTGCGGTCGGAAGGATCAATATGTACAGGTTTTGCTGCCAATCCCTGAAAATCAGGTTTCAGAGGGGCAATCTCGATATTGCTCCACGTCAGATACCAAGTGCCATCATCATCACGAAAAAGAGAAGGATCGTGCTTATCTCTCATATCATCTCCCATAGGGAAAGCGAAAGAATCATTCTTATCCGCATGATCGGCAATAATAAGATTGGCACCATTGCCTACAGGTTCGGGTGAGGTATGTACAAATACCCATTTGCCATCTACCCGGTACATTTCGGGGGCCCAAAGCAACCAGTTTTTCTTAGATTTATTCTGGAAAGCATCCGGGAATTGCCGGGCCCAGTATCCCTTTTCCAACGAAAAGGGTTCGCCCAGATATTCCCATTCAGCAAGATCCGGGCTACGCCATACGCGAATCTGATAACCGACTATACTTGGTTTCAAACCCATCTTCCGAGAAACATGGTCCAGTCCCAGATTATAGGGATCTCCGGCTTCACAGGTATCTCCATACGTAGGTGTGGTACCAGTCAGATAATAGAAACCATCCTCACACAAGTAGATATATGGATCTCGTATCCACCCGTCTTTCAGATAGACTGCCCGGTTATGCTGCTTCACAGCTTTCCGGATTTCTTTCTTATCCTGGGCTTTCGCAAAAAACGATACGCTTATCAGGAGTATGAAACAAAAGAATAATCGGTTTCTCATCATCAGGGTTTCTTTTTATCGGATGGATGTTACTTTGCAGAGGTTGTTACTATTCCCGACGGTTTATTCAGACGGGCCGTTGTAGGAAGCGGAGTTCCGAAATCGGGATAGTCGTTCTCGAGCCATACAAACTTCTGGGCACGTGGTGAACGGGTATCTCCAGCACCTTCAGGATCTACCTGTGTATCGCGTGCATGATACAGGATATACCATTCCGTACCATCGGGAGAGGGGAAGAAGCTATTGTGTCCTGTACCGTATACGCCGTTCTCAGGTGACTGTTTGAATACAGGTTGCTGGGATTTGGACCATGACTTCGGATCCAACATATCGCTGTCAGTGCTTGCCGTCAGCATACCCAGAGCATAATACGGAGTCCATACACCACTGGCGGAATAAGCTATATGAACATACTTACCTTTAGGACTCAGCAGGGGTTGAGGACCTTCATTTACAAAAATATCGTAAGAAGGATTCCAGCCGTTCTCGTTCTTATGATGTCTTTCCCACTCCAATTCCGGTTTGGAAATCAGAACTCTCTCGGAGCCCAGTGTCCAGGGGTTCTCCATACGGGCAATATAGATACACTGAGTTTCGGTATCCACACGGCGGGTTTGCCAACCGGACCATACCATATACAATTCACCTTTATTCTGGAATACAGAACCGTCGATAGCCCAGTTGTTATCCTTGTCCGTACTGATACGGCCTTTCATTACAAACTCTCCATCAAAAGGATCTCTGTTTACATTCTCCAACACATACATCTGGTGATTGTCCGTATTGCCATCATCGGCGGCATAATAGATATACCATTTGCCATCGATATTATGGATTTCAGGTGCCCAAAGATGATATTTATTAGAAAGTTCGGTAGGAATCCAGACAGTCTTCCGGGGAGCATTCTTCACATCGGTAACGTCTGTAGTCTTCCAGAGTACCAGACTATCTTGCACGGTATGCATATAGTAGTAAGTACCTTCATGGAACAGAGCCCAGGGATCAGGACCTTTCTGGAACAAAGGGTTCACATACGTAGTTGCCAGAGAATCAACCTCTGCCAATCCGTCCTTTTTCACTTTAGTGTTTCCGCACGAGGTTACAGTAAACAGTGCCGCAGTTCCCAGCACTATTGCTAAACAGTTCTTGATCTTCATTTTATATTGATTAGAGTTAAACATATTATCTAAAATTATATCAACCTGCACCTACTCTGATTATCGGCATAGGAGCATTCAGGGAAGTCCCTTTGGTATTCAATTCCCGTTTATAAATATTCCCGTTATCGCAGAGTATATAAAGTACATTCATTGCTTCTTCGCCCCAAGCTATAGAGACAGGTTTTGCATTTCCCGGTAAAGGCAGGATAGCTTCGCTCCTTCCATTATAATCACATACCTGAATGCCCGAGGCCGTAGCCAAATAGGTTCTTCCATAATCATCACAGACGGCTGATGTCACTTCCGCTCCATCACACTGATCCGGCAAATGAATGTAGAAGAATTCCTGACCATAAAGCAGACTTTTATCATTCCGGTCCACTTTATAACTGTAGCCACGCCGGGTATCATATCCAAAAGCATACAGCCAATTATTATTTCCACTCAATGCCAGTGTGCAGATACTTTTCAGGTTATTTTCTTTTTCCAGCAATTCATATCCGGCAGACAAATACCATATAGTAGAAAAATGATCTCCTTCATGTTGTTTTCCCACAACATAATATCCGCCATCTCTTAAAGGAACAGCATGAGAGACATGCATTTTACTCTTTATGCTTTTCTTTATACGCCCACAACTATCAGTTACCTCAAAGCCTTTACGGGGAATATATACCAACATTTCATGCGCTTTACCCACAGCAATGATTTTCTTATCCGAAACAGACCGTAATGTATTCCCCTTAAGCAGGATTGTCGCATCACTTGATGCAAGTAAAACGTTTCCGCTATGATCGGAGACTAATAAAGAATTCGCTTCAATGTCAGTATATACCAACTCAAAGTTTCTGTCTTCCACCAGAATCTGGTTCAACATGAAATTACGTGTCTTTCTTCGGGGAGCCGGTTCATTCTGCGGATATCCTTTCCAAAGAAAACGCATGGCATCCGGAAATATCAATGTTACATTATCATCGCAATGCTCTGCGTTCTCAATAAACTTATAAGAGAAATCATAACCAGCAAAGTCCATTGCCCGTACCATCTCCTGATTTGCACTCCACCAGTCACCAAAGGATGTCCACATGTCGTGTGTTCCACTTTGAAAATAAAACCGGATAGGCTTAGGCTCGTACTTCTGTACCAGTGTAGCATTTGCATAAGAACCCCTCAATCCTGTAAACGAACCGCAAGAACTATATACACGGGAAAACGAACCGGTATTCCAAGCTACATTAAAAGCACAGGCAGCCCCAGAACTGCAACCTGTTATCATCCGGTCGTTTCTACTCTGCGACAGGATGATGCTCTTCCCTGTTTCAGTCTTCAGAGACTCAACAAAAGGCAAAAGCTCTTCTAACAGGAACTGTCCGAAACGTGGTGAAGGAGTATCATACTCATAAGTCCGGTTGGAACGTGGACTATCGGAATCAAAATCACCAACAACCCATCCGGGTGAAGCGGCAACCAATATCATTACAGGAATCTCCTTACTTTCTATCAGATTGGAAACTACCGTATCAGCCCTGTAGAACAAACCATCCTGAAAGACACAAACACATGCAGGAGACCGACCATCGTATTGAGCCGGAACATATACATCTACATCTCTTATGGTACCAGGGAACAGCTTAGAGTCGGCAAACCGCGTATAAATATGTTCGCCATATTCAACTCCTGCCTTCCTTTTACTGTCAGCAGTCAATACATGCCCGGCCTGAGCATGACACATGCAACAGAAAAAAGACAAAAAGCATATTAATAGTCCTCGTTCCATAAACCTTTATTTGTTTTACCAAGCTCTGTATTTATCCATCGGATTGGTCACATTCCAACGGAAATATTCATATGCAGTATGAACGGATGCACGCTGAAAAGCAGGCATCTCATAAAGCAATAGTCCACCTTCACCTACCAATTCCACTTTAACCGTCTTCGAACGGTCTATCGCTTTCAGTACTTCAGGAAACACGAAGGTGCGCGTATCACGTTCTTCCACTGTTTTACCACCATCTGTTACGTCGGAATATTCTATCTCCAAAGGAAGTTCATACGTAATGTCGTCCAGAATAAACCGGATAAGATTCATCTTGAAAGGCTTTCCGGCAGGATATTTATAGCTGACTTTAAAGGCCGACTGAATATTATTCTCTTTACTTTCCTGATTATAGAAGGCGAGCATCACCGATGCACCATTCGCCTCATAGTTATAAGGTCCATACCACACTTTGTGTGATACCCCCGGATAGAAAGTTTCAACTACCGGAAAATGGAATAAAGAATAGAACTCCACTTTGCCGGGCAGTAGTCTTACAGCATAATCCAGATCGGAATAAACCACAGCACCTCCCTGTCCATAATCTGCTTTTTTAAAATGTCTGTCCAAGTTCTTTTCTATTGCTGCACGCTTAGCATTATCTTGGATATCATAAAACAAAGTGATACCGTAAATCACGCTGTCACAGAACTGATAAGAAACTCCTGAAAAGATACTTTTACTATAAAAAGGTCGTACAGTACTTTCTGCCATATTCTCATTTTGACCAGCCAATTCTATCTCCGAAACAGTACTTAGTCGAAAGCCGAAAGGGATGACCTCACGTGCACCGTAATCTTCCAGATCGGGCAAGTTTAGCATCAAATTCTTCTGGTTATTGTAGAGGGTACTCAATAACCCGTACTGCTTCTCGGGAGCACCCTTCAGTTCAACAGTTTGCCCAGTAGCAGCCAAATATTCATCTACTTGTTTCAGACGGGGTTGTTGTGCAAAAACCTGAACGACACCAACCCACAATAGCATTGTTACGATATAATATTTCATAGCCTGTTCCTTTTTTATTCTTTTTCCAAACCTTGTGTACGCGCATAACGCTCTATCATCTCTTGCCGCTTTTCCATCGGCCACTGTTCTATCACGTCGATATCCCACTCACCAAAAGCATCCATAAAGCGGTGCATAGGTTCGAGGATGGAAGCTTGATTCCACGGAAGCTGTTGACGCACACTATGTCCACGATTGGATTGCGGATTGAAGCATTCTGTAAGCAAACCTCTGTAACGGTATCTCATGTCTCCATCCAGATCCATGATAGAGAGGGTATTGTTCTGAATCAGCTTTGCCATTTCCAGGAAATGCGTATCTCCCGTCATGAGGTATAAGCGATAGTACTGGAAGGAAGAGAAAGCCAGTCCGTTATCTATTGCAGAGTGTCCGGTAGCAATCAGGGTTTGCCCTACAATACTCACATCTTTTGGGAAATCAGTCAAAGTATCGTTAATAGCCATCGGTACATGATAAGCAAACATAAAGGTTTCCGTATAGCGGGCAGCCTGTATGGCGGCTTCCTTCCACTTGGCATCACCTGTAACGTCATAAAGTGCCAGGAAAGCATAAATAGCCATTTGTCCGGACTCACGGTCTTTTACGTTGGGATTGTCAATAACTCCACCTACATAAAGGTAATCATGGTGGATAAAGTCATAACTAAATTCACCTGCTTTCAAGGCTGTATCCAAATAGCGTTTGTCCTGGGTAACCGAGTAGAGTTCAATCAGGAAGCGGATGATATTAGTAGTTGTATATTTACTGTCATGAGTCGGCTTTCCGGTTCTCCAGTCATAACGGAGATAAAAGCTACCGTCCTTTTCCTGATTCCGTACCAGCCAATCAGCGTACTTTTTGCAATAGGAGAGCCATTCGGGTTTATTAATTCCATGCTTTTTCATGATATTCCATGCACCCATCATGCCTTCCATACCACCGGCAGCAACACGCATATAAGCTTCATAATCACGCCAGGTTGCTTTCCGATCTACATAGGCATCTGCCCAAGGACTTACAAGGCCACTTTCCTGTTGTGAGTTATTCACCCAGAAGTCAACAACTTCCGATGCTTTGCGTACATATTCCTGATTGTCAATTTCCAACCCTTTCCGCAAAAGGAAATAGGCATTTGAAATCTGGAAACCGATAAAGCCCATCTGATAGTTATAAGCACGGGCTATTCCATTAGGCAGATAGATAGAGAAAGGCCAGCCCGGTGCACCATTCAGGTTCAGCAGGTAAGCATCAAGCACCTCAATGCTGGCTTCATAAGCATCTTTCACATCTACTTTATGTACGACAGGGGTATATTTATTCCACGCCTGTTTCCATACTGTTTCCACCAGTTCGGGGAAATCTTTTGTCTGGTTAAAACCGAAAATCAGGCTATATGTATGTTTCACTCCAGCTTTCACAGGATGACTGCGATAGGCAAAGCCTTTTCTTTTCTGTTCGGGGAGGCGCCCTACATAGGTGGTTTCGCCCTCAATTCCCGGGAAGACAAAAAGAATAGAGTGTGAATCGGTTTCTGTGAAACCCAGGCTACCGAATTGCATACGTTCATCCACTATACGGTTTACTCCATTTTCACCATAGAAAGTTTCAGGATCAGCATTCAGGTGTACCATGTCAATAGCTAATCCGGAAGCCTTCTCACGGGCAGATACCAATGGCAAAGGTAAACGGTCTTCGCGGAAATAAAAGTAATTATCAGTGTAGTCACTGGCAAGAGAACCACGTCTAAGGCTCAGGTTGTTCCTGTACCAGATACCCGGAACAAAGAATTCAAAATCTTCAATCTGCGTTTTACGTTGCAGAGTCAATCCGAAATAAGAGTTGAAGTAGTCGTCTCCTTTTCCAATCTTTTCAATCGTTACCTCCCTATCCATGCGGAAATGATTCTCTGTATCGGGGGCAAACACATCTTTTACATGAAATACGGTTCCATGAGATGACTTTAACTTTGCGATGCAAGCCAACGACCCTTTTTCTTCCTTTACAGAAGAATAGTAACCGTTCAGCGTTTCTGCATTCACTTCCAATGTAACTACATAAGGAGCATTTAAACTCAAATAATGGGCGTTACCAGTTTGCAGGCTCAGGCGTTTTCCATCTTTGGCTACAGACAGGCTGGCATCACCACTTTGCAATGTATATGCTTTTTCTGCTGCCAGGGAAAACTGGATGGACGAGAGGAAACTGATGAGTATAAATAGATATTTCATGTTTCAGATATTATCAGGGATACAATAAATTTAAGTTGAAAAGACTCTGCCAGCATAAACCGACAGAGTCTTCATTTTAAAACATAGTGTTTACTCTACCGGCAGGTTTTCTATCTTCTTAATTGTTGAGAAGAGAAAGTATTCCTCCATTCCCTCTAACTCAATAGCTACACGATAGAAAGCATAAGTACGATAGTTGTCTACAAAATTTTCCTTCTTACGATACTCAGATAATGGAATATACACCTGCAATGTCGTATCATCAATATACTCTACATCACTACTACGCGTACATTTAATACCACTGTTTACAAAAGAACTTGTGCTCAACCAAATACGAGTCCTTTTAATCTTCGGAGCAGCTTTCACCGTATTGGTCATCTTTTCAATATTGAAAGTAGCAACGATATTACCATTCTTCAGTTCAGCATTCAAGTTCTTCAACTTGTAGTACGGACGCACTTCAAAGTCTTGTGTAACGTTCGAGTTAAAATGATAGGTAATCGAGTCATAACCCTTACCTGCACCTAATGACTCAAAATCAGGGAGTTCAAAAGGTAGAGGCTTGTTTACTAATGTCATTTTATACTCTGCATCGAAAAAGAGTTGTTGGTAATGTCCTTCATCGTTGACACGTATACCCGTACCACCACCATCGACTTTACCATAACCTTTCTGATAAACTCTTAACAATCCTCTATTTGAGTCGAAAGGGAAATTTTCTCCGTCACATTTCAACTGGCCGCTGAAAACATAAGACGGGGCATCGTAATTATCATATTCGCAGGATGTCATAGCAAATCCCAATATGACAAATGCTGCTGCAATTATAGATTTTAGTTTCATTGTTTTTAAGCTTTAGTTGATAAATTAATGATTAGGATTCTTTTCAATGTTCGGGTTACCTTCATTCATCGGATATGCATTGTAGTACATTGTATTATCGAAACTCAAAATGGCATTACTAGCTCTATTCTGAGCCTTCATCTTCCGATAAATCCATTTACCATCTTCAGGTGTACCCGGAGCATAAATCTTATACGGCCACAATACATAGATAGTAGCAGTCTGATTAGCTTGGTCATAGAACCACCACTCATCAGCAACTCTCCAACGCTTCAAGTCTTCGTAACGATGATCTTCGAATGCCAACTCTATACGTCTTTCATTCATAATACGATCGAGCGTCAGTTCGTTCTCAGTCAGTTTGAATACATCTCCACCTGCACGCTGACGTACACGGTTGATATAATCTAACGCTACAGTCTTAGTAGAACGCCCATTGTAACTGGCTACTCCCAGTTCATTCAAATAGAAAGCAGCTTCAGCAGCATTCAATAGAGCTTCACCAAAACGGAATACCACATAAGGAACAGAACTAGCACCATTTATCTCACTTCCAGCAGCAGTATCAACAAACTTCCTCAATAAGAAACCGGAATGAGAGATATACCAGTTACTACTACCATCATCGCCACGAAGAGGTCCATCTTCTCCAGTCACTTTCTGACCTTCATATGTAAAATCATCAACTTGTCCAATTGTTTGTGCCGCCTTGAATTCATAACCATCAGCAGTAGGAAGAGCCAGACCTGCCTGGAGGTCAACAGAAGCACCTCTGAATGAACTTCCCGGATACAGTACCGTACCAGCTAAACGAGGATCACGCCCAGCAAAAATATCTTCCGGTTTATCATACAGATTATATTTGTAAGCAGATGTATACACATTCATATCCTCAATTACTTCATCACCTACATAGGCATCCATCTCTTTTACTTCGTGAGTATTGAGCATTTCATAATCATTCACCAGATTCAGGACAGGATTAATCTGACAACCTGCTTTATTATTCGAAGTACGTACCAATTTACGTGTAAGGGCACGGGTAGTAAAGTGATTCTTCACATTCACTCCATCATAAGCTTTACAGAAAATCAATTCTGGATTATCTTCCGGTTTAGCAATAAATGCTTCTGCATAGTTAGTTGCTAAATCAGCTTGTTTCTGATAAAGTTGATATCCCATAGCTTCCAGATCGGCACAAGCATCCAAACATGCTTTCAAATAACCTTCTGCCTTGCTTCTTTCAATACCTGTAGCACCACTTGATAAGTTTAAAGTCTTGGTAGCACTTTTATCATAGTTGTATGCCAAAGTTCCTGCATACAAAGCTGCACGACACTTCA
>USSR01000058.1 GCA_900557355.1 uncultured Bacteroides sp. | reverse complement strand
AATGACTCCGGCAACTCCGCTCCATTTCACGGAACCATCCGGCCAGTAAGCTAATGGCCAAGTATCCACCGGTATTTCTTGATTTCTACTTGTTGTCAGCCGTAACGGAGTTGCAGGAAATACGTCGCCTTCATCAAAAGGAATTCCGAAGCTTACAGCTTTGTCCTGTTCAGGAGTATCACCGATCCAATGTAAAGGGACAGTAGACGTTTGGTGAGGCGAATATTCATAGTGGAAATTTGTAATACGGGTACGTGATAGGGTGGTGCGAAAGCCGAACCATCCTTCTGTCAGAGGTTCGGTATCGCGGAAGTCCACCAGTCGCTTGCCGTCTATGTAATAACTAACCCTATTATTTTCATTTGTTATCTTAATGTGGTACCAGTGGTTCGCCTTGAGCAAATGTTCGGCATCCGTATATTCTTTTAGTATGGACGGGCGAAGTCCGGCTTCCATTATTGCCGCTTCATTACCGTCATAGCGGCGAAAGCGTGTGGTGGAATTATAATTTCCACCATATCCCATATAGTAGAGTTGCAGAGAGTAACAATTCTGAAAAATTCCGTTACGCCACTTCATACGTTTCCAGATATTATCGGGATATTCAGGGTCCGAAGCCATCCAAAAGCAATTCAAATCGCTCAAGCGATCTCCTTCTCTTTCTACAACGACGCATGCATCATATTCAATCGTTACCCGTCCGCTCATCTTTTCTTTTCGCCAGAGAGTAAGCCCTTTGGGAGAAACGATTTCGGCGGTATCACCGACAAATGTCACTTTATAATCGGGAGATTCCGACTCGATCTTCCAATACTTATGAAACTGGCGGGCGTTAAGACCGGAAACTTGATTGTCTTGTGCATTCATGTTCATTCCCAAAGTGATGAAAAGGAACAAAAGAGGAAATATGTTCTTCATACGTCAATAAGCTATGTCACTCTGCAAAAATAGGGAGAGCCAATCAATTAAGAAATAGAATATTATACATATATATGTCGATTCGTTCAAATATGAAAAAAGAACAACCCGGCAGTAGACCGGATTGCTCTTTTTCAACAAACTTATTTCAAATGAGCGGTTCCTCATTCAAAGGCCTTTTCATTCTGCCTTTTTCAAAGTTTCAGCACCTACATAGTAACCTAAATTAGTTCCCTGATTATATCCCATATTCTGCATAGCTTGAGACATATCGTAATTATGATCGGTCATCAGGTGAGGAAGACGGAATTCAGTAGGATGGTTGGTAGAGAATATGTAAAGGGATTTACCATCACTTGAACCTAAAATCACCTCTTCACGATAATCACCCAAGAAGTCGCCATAATAACAAGGATTATACTTAGTACTATGATTACCATCATTACTACCATAAGCACCGAAATAGACCAAACGAGTTTTATTCGTCTTGTTTACATCCGGATTTTCCTTATAGCTCACGATACAAGCACGATCTAACATTTCCCGGGTAGATTGTCCACTCCAATAAATTGCCACATTATACATAATACCACTACCAATACCGGTAGGGAATGTATTGGAGACTAATGCACCACTGCTGCAACTGAAGACCCCCGCATCCAATGAAGACCAGTATTCAAAATCAGGACTATCCGGATTAATATCTGCTACAATACAACGACCGACGTCAGCAGTCGAACCTGCCCCATGACCAGCTATCAAACTGCCATCTCTAGCATCAATCACCTGACATGCATACCCATGTCCTTGTCCATTATAATTGCTAGGTTCTTCAAAAGAAGCTACAATCTGCAATCCAGAACGATCCTTAATAAATTTACCTACATATAAACAGTCACCATGTCCGTTTCCTGTGCACCACAACTCACTTCCATCGTCATCAATTGCTGCAGAACCATACAAAATTTCATCTTTTCCATCACCGTCCAAATCCGCTACACGAAAACAGTGTGAACACATTGATAACCATTTTGAAGAGTGTTCGGCTGTATCAAACTTCCAACGGATTTCTAATTTGTTAGCTTTCAAATCAAGTGCCCATACTTGCCAGTTGTGATAAATCCCTCTACTAATAATCAAGCTGGGATTGCTTGTTCTTACTCCGGTATTTTCATCAGGAATACCATCCAGATAAGCTACTCCTATAAAGTAACGGTCCATACGATTTCCGTAATCATCCCCCCAGTATTCATTCCAATGTTTAGCCATAGATACTTTCCCTCCTTCTCCACCACGCGGTATATTATCTACACGGGTAATTTCACGTCCATCATATCCACGACAAATAGAAATATATTCAGGACCTTCCATTATCAAACCGCAAGTAGTGTAAAGACTGGCACCTGAATACCACCCTGCGCCATTCTCATCACGAATGCGATAGTCATTTACCTGTCCGAAAGCATCAGTTATTATTTTTCCGTCACCAAACTTCGTCCCTTCAGAAGAACGGAAAGCAATCTCACACAATCCGTCGCCATCAAAATCATATAGAATGTAAGAAGTATAATGTGAACCTGAACGGATATTAATACCCATATCAATCTGCCACAAGAAAGTTCCATCCATTTTATAAGCTTCCAGCAAAGTAGTACCATTACGCCATCCACCTTGATTGGCACCATCATAGGGTTCTCTCTTCAACACGATTTCCAATTCACCGTCACCATCCAAATCACCTACCTGAATGTCATCCGGAGAATAAGTTAACGATGCATCAGGAACATTCATATTCAATCTGATTTCATGATAAAATTTTGTGGCCATTTCGGGAGTAAATGTACGGTCACAAACAGTTTCGGTCTGTCCAGTCAGAGTCACCCGGTAATAGCTGGTCTTCGTCGGGTCCATATCCGCATCTGCCCAACTGGTAGAAGTAGAAATAGGCTCGCCATTTAACTTTACCTCTGTTCCTCCATCTACCGTCTTATAAATATCAAAAGCTACATTCGACGGATCGGTTTTTAACAACCGCCAACTAATCAAGGCAGATGATATTCCCGAAGAATTATTAGCATCAGCGTTTGGAGTAGGATCATAGCTTACCCACATAGCACGGCTTCCGGTGATAACTTCAGTTGGCAATGGCGGCAATTCTTCTTCCGTCTGATTACCGTTATTTCCCTTTACAACCGGATCATCGTCAGAACAGGCGGTTCCGGCCAGCAAGCAAAACATTCCCAATATGATATGATATTTCTTCATTTCTCTGTTCTTTTTGTTTTATGAATAATAAGTAGTTTCAAAATCCTATGATAAATTACCATCCCGGATTTTGTGTCAAATTTGAATTTTTCGCTCTCTCACTTTGAGGAATTGGGAAGAAATACATTTTATCATCCCATTGCCTTCTGACTGTATTACGATTATAAGTATATGTACCGTCGGAATTTCTTGTTATTTTCATCTCAACAATGCTCTTAAAGTGCTTGTCACCTTCTTTCCAGCGACGTACATCCCAGAAACGATGTCCTTCGAAAGCCAGTTCAACCATACGTTCGTTCTGATACTTTTTCCAAAACCCATCATTAGCCATTCCGATAGGGAACCCCGGCATTTTCGCACGATCACGAGTCATGCTCACGGCAGCGGTAGCGGACATGGTAAATTCGCCATCCGTTGCGTCCGCCGCAGTACTATTGCCGCCTAATTCAAAATACTTGAATACCGCTTCCGCATAGTTCAGATAAAATTCTCCCAAACGGAAGGTTATCCATGTATGATAATCCGCAGACGATGTGCTGGCGCGTAAATCGATAGCTGCCTGGCAATATTTCTTCAAGTAATAGCCAGTAGGAGTAGCACCGCTCAATGGCTCGGCATTTACTCCACCCTGATAAATCTGCAGAGGAGTGTCGTTCCAGCTTGGCCAGTTTTCATCTCCGTTTTTAGCAATAGTCAGATAAAAACGAGGGTCGCGACCTTCATAATACGGTTGTGCCGGATCATAACCATTAGTTTCGTCCGGTCGCAATCCGGTAGCCTGCATCTCATACGCATCCACCAATGTCTGTGTAGGACAGTTACCACCGTTGCAATTCTCCAATCCGACAGGGAAATTATATCCTTCGAATGAGTTAGTCGTACGGGTAGCACGACGCCCGAAAATCAGTTCGCTCAATGCAGTTCTATGACTGGTAGCACTCCATAACGCCGAATAGTCATTTATCAATGACATATTAGCAGCTACACAGTTATCAATCAATTCTTTATTGGCAACAGCAGCCCGATGCCACAGGTTTCTGTCATTTGTCGGATTAAATAAAGGACTGGCAGCATACAGAGCGGCCCGAGCTTTCAATGCCAGTACGGTCCGTTTATTGGCACGTCCCGTTTCACGTGCCTCATTAGACGGTTCCCAATCGCCCAGGTTTTCATAATTCTCAATAATCAGATCCTTAATCTCATCACACTCGGAGATGATAAAATCAAAAATTTCCTTTGCCGGACGACGTTCCAATGAATTGACTTCCGCAGTAGTCAAAACATGATCAGTAAAAGGAACATCCCCATATTGGCGCACCAGGTTGAAATAATAATACGCACGCAGGAAACGAACTTCGTATTGATAATTGTTATAACGATACATCTCTCCTTTATAATCGGAAATCAACTCATATTCCGAGAACGTCAACCCTGTAAATTCATCCAAGTACAAATTACAATTGGCAATCTGCTGATAGCAGGAAGTCCACATACTGCTTTTAGCATTTGTCGGACTCCACGCTCCATTATAGAAGTCTGCAATTTGATTACCCGTATGAGCATACACCGACTCATCGGTAGCCGATCCTAAAATAGCTCCGCTATAGTTTCCGTAGTCGGTATCCAGCCCTAAATATATATTGGCCACCAGTCCTCCCACATCACCAAAGGTACGTTTCACATAATCTGCGCCATAATTGCTATATTCTTTGTATTCCATTTGGTCAGAGCAAGCATTCAGCGTAGTCAGGCATAATATGCCATAGATTATCTTATTCAGTTTCATTATATTACTTTTGTCTTTAATGATTAAAAACCGATTTTCAAACCGACAACCACACTTTTATTCAGTGGGTTCGTCGCACCGTAAGATTCCGGGTCGGCAACATCAATCTTGTCGAAACAGAGCAAATCGACTCCACGAACATACAATTTTGCACTACCCAATATTTTTGTCTTTTGCATCAAGTTTTTAGGGAACTTATAATATAGTTCCACGTTACGCAACTTCAGGAATGAACGGTCTTCCAACCAAATGGTATTGGTCTGATAGTTGTTGGCATTACTTTGCGAACTCAGACGTGGATACTTAGCATTCAGATTTTCGGGCGTCCAACGATTCTCATAATAGTGAGAAGAGAGAGTGGTGTTATTAATCAACGGCCAGAACATACTTTTCGTATTCAAAACAGCCGAATAATTAGCTGTTCCCTGAAACATAGCACTAAACCCGATTCCTCTCCATTCGGCTCCCAAATGAAATGAATAGTAAATTTCCGGAGCTACCGTACTGTAACCGATAGCAATCTGATCATTGGAGTCAATCGTGCCGTCACCATTTACATCTTTATATTTGATATCCCCCGGCACTACAGTGCTGAAATTCTGTGTAGGACTACTTGCAATATCCGCTTCATCTTTGAAAAATCCTTCAGCTATCAAACCATATACTTGATTCAACCGATTCCCTGTCTGCACCAGATTATCGTACAAACGAGGTTCTTCCATCTGTTCCTTGATCTCATTCCGGTTCCACGCAAAGTTTCCACCGATATTAAACACTACATCACTGATTTGTTTCGTATAGTCCAGACCGATTTCCGTACCCCAACTATCTACAATTCCCGCATTCTCGAACGGGGCATCCATACCTAATACTGAAGAATACTGTCCCTCGGAAGATACCCAAATATCTTTCCTTCTCTGATAATAACCTTCCACTGTCAGGTTCAATCCTTTAAACAAGGTAGCATCAATACCTACGTTGTACTTATATGCTTTTTCATGAGTCGAGTTAGTTGTAGCCAGACGGCTGATATATGTGCTACCAAACGCGGAATTATAACCCGAATCGAATCTATACATCGTACCAGTAGTTGTGTAAATCTGATCCCAGTAATTATATACAGTATCATCACCGTTTCTAGGCAGATAATCTGCATTGATGACACCAAAAGAAGCTCGCAGTTTAAGGAAATCAATCCATGATACGTTCTTCATGAAATTTTCCTCTGAAAGTACCCATGCGGCAGACACTGTCGGTGAAAAAGCCCATTTATGTCCAGGAGCTAACAAACTGGATTGCGAAGCCAATAACGCCAAGTCCAAATAATATCGTTTGTTGAATCCCAAATGGGTATACCAGGAAACATTCTGTCGATAAACAGTCGTGTTCAGCCCATAAGCATCACGATATTCATAGTCCCATTTCAGTTGCGAGTATATGTCGAACTTTCCCAATGAGCGATTATAATCAAAGCCACCCGCAAAATTAAACTGACGTGCCCAGTCATTTGTAGAAGCATCAGTCTCCATTTCTCCGGATTCTCCACCCGAGACTGTGGTATAGAACGGACCGTCCGCCCATCTGGTACTATATCCTTTAAAAGCAAAAGTTTTACTATGTTTTTCCCAAACAGAAGAATAATTATCGTAAGACAAACGGAAGTTGACACCCAGTCCTTTTACAAAGCCTGACAAATCTTGTGAAAGAGTCAGATCGGCATACAGATTACGGGTATGCCCCTTACTATATGCTGCACCTTGAGATTGCGCTATCGGATTCATTGTACCTGCCCATGTAGTGCTACCACCCCAAGAGCCGTCTTCTGTACGTATAGGAAAAGCAGCAGCCGGCAACGAATAAACCATATCCCATAAATCGACAGATTCACCCGGACGACTGGATTCTGATAACGTACCAAGAAGATTAAGTTTCAACTTGGTTGTACTCGTCAAGTCAATATCCAGATTAGTACGCAAATTGGCTCTCGAATATTTGTTCTGTGTAGAATATCCGTCGTTTTCATTCGGGCTTTTCACAAACCCTTTATCTGTTAACAAACCGAGCATCGTATAATAACGAAACTTATCACCTCCCCCACTAAATTCAATCGTATATTTATTGGAGATACCTGTATCTTTGAAAGTCTCATCCATCCAGTTGACATTCGGATAAAGATAAGGGTACATACGAGAAGCACCGCCACCTGTCGCCCCATTGCGAAAAGCATCTACTTCTTCAGGAGCATAACGTGCGCTCAACCCTTCATAACCACGTGCTTCATTTATAGCTTCAGCGTACGTAGCCGCATCTACAAACTTAGGACGACGTGCCTGAAAGTTAGTCACATGATCATAAGTGAAAGTAACCTCTCTCGTGTTATACTTACCACGTTTTGTAGTGATTAGAATAGCGCCATTCACACCTTTGTATCCATAAAGAGCAACAGCAGCCGCATCTTTCAGAACAGACACAGACTCGACTTCCTCCGGAGTAACGAGACTCATGTCTCTTTCTAATCCATCTACCAACACCAATGGTGAACTGCTGGAAAGACTTTGCAATCCACGCACATAGAAAGTCGGTTCCACTGAAGCATAATTACCCGCATTTTGCAAAGTAGTCAGTCCTAATCCTTGTCCATATAATGAATTGGACATATTCTTAGCAGCCCGCTTATTAAAATCTTCGTTATAAACAGTAGATACAGCTGCTGTCGATTCTTGCCGCGTGAATGTCCGGTTGGCACCAACATCAATCGTCTGCGCCGCATAATCCATTACAATCTTCATCGCTTTTCCATGTTCCACTTTCACTGTAGTCGAACCTTTATCGGTTGTCACTACCTGCAAACTTCGTCCTGCATCAGCAGCTATTTCGAATTTGCCGTCTTTATCAGTCTCTACCCTGACATCCGGTATACCGGCCACATTGACCGAGGCACCGTAAACAGGATTTCCCCATTTATCAACAACAATACCTGTAATATTGCTGTCCGTATTCTGTGCTCCAACCGGAATGCTTAAGCAGACTAGCAAAGCCAGTATCAGAATTTTATTTTTTTTCATATCACTGTTCTAATATCGTTATATTCATGTATCGTTGACTCATCACCAGCCCGGATTCTGAACCAGTCCGTAACCTTTATTAACTTCAGTCTGTGGAAACGGAGAAAGGTACCATTTCGGTTCAAACCCATAAAGCCACCAATAACGACGACTATTTTTCAGTTCGAACTTTTCATAATCGAAATAAGTAGGCTGTAAAGCACCATCCACTTTACTCGTACTACCTGTACCGTCTCTCCAAGCTTTTTCAATTCGTCCACCGTTTTCATCTAAACGATAAATCAATAATCCATGCAATTGTTTTTCAAAACGGTCGGCACGTTTGTAACGAATCAAATCAAAGAAACGACTATCTTCCATTCCCAGTTCACAAACACGCTCACGGAGTAATTCTTCTATTAAAGCATCCTTGTCGGTTAACAAGCGCTTACCCGGATTAGACTGTACAAGCCCCGGCAATCCAACACGTGCACGCACTATATCAATTTGATCTACTGCACCTTGATGATCATTATTTGCCTGAAGTAAAGCTTCTGCATAAGTCAAATACAGATCCGACAAACGGAGTGCTACCCATTGTGTATTTTGCCGTAAATAGTCACTGCTACCTAAATAATATTTCATATTCTCATAACCAGTCGCATATCTCATCGTTTCATTAAAAGAATTTGATCCGGCATGGCTGCCGCCTACCCAAAGTTCATAAGGGTCTCCACCCACACTAACCGAACTCCAGCCCAAATTCCCCGGTAATCCATTCACAATCACCGATTCGTACAAACGTGGGTCACGGGTAAATACAATATTGGAAAGTAATTGTTCTCCATCATTAAACGTTCCGGTCAGGAACATCTCATCCAGACGCCCTTCCGCTTCAGTTTCATCCCAATTGAAGGGGGTTCCGTCACTCCATGGAAACATTTCTACATATTCCTGTGTAGGAGTATATGAGTTACGTCCGTTATCACTCCACGAATGCCAGCAATAGGATCCCGCACCAAATGAATCGTATCCATGTACACGAACAGAGTGTAACACTTCAGGACTATCCAATTCAATATATCCCATACGGTAAGCATAACGGTAATCAGCCTGTGTCGGTGTAGCACCTGTAGCCTGATTCAATTCATAGAACCCGTTCGAATTGAGTGCATTAAAGAACTCCCTACAAGCTTCCAGACATCTGGTCCAAAGGTCGGAACGATAGCCTCCATACCATACCAATAACTGTCGTTCTGCTTCAGAGCTTCCTCCTGCAAATCCTTGGTTATCATTGAATAGCGGCGAAGCAGCAAATTGTAAGATTTTGCATTTCAATGCCATGGCTCCCGCTTTGGTCCAATGTCCCGTATTAGTACTATTCGTCGATCCTGTATTGCCGTTATAGGCCCATTCCAACGATCCGGAGTTTATTGCATCGTCCAACATGCTAACCATATAATTCACGGTCTCTTCTACAGTGGCACGCGGCATACTATAACTGGATTCAGTTCCGGAAAATGATGCGTAAATCAACGGTAATCCTCCATAATGACGGAACAAATCAAAATAACGGGCAGCAATCAGACACTTGGCTTCCGCAACCAGCCTCTTCTTTTCCGTTTCATCCATTCCGGGTACCCGTTCTATATTTTCCATTAATATCCAGCACCAGCGCACTACTTCCCATACCATCTCACGAGTATATCCGAACTTGTCACCACGTTGCCCATAATTAGCCGTATGTGAACCATTATAATAACGATTATAAATAGTAGTACTCGAATAGTGTAGTTGCCAACAATCTGTCAATGCCTCAAACTTCCCCAAATAAGGATTTGATGTTTCAGGAACACCATCTTCTTGATTCTTGTTTATATAGGGTAATCCATAATATTGTCTACTGTAACAAGCGGTCAGGAACTGGCGCGTATACTCGGCACTGTTAAAAACCGTATCAATGGTAGCAGACCCTCCCGGAGCTTTCTCCAGAAAGCTGTTACCGAATTTTATCTCGTCCACGCAGGAAGTAGAAGCTACGCAAACTACTGCTCCCATTATCGCACCGACAAGCCATTTATTTTGTAATCTCATTGTATTTTCCTTTCCTATATTAGAATCCTAGTTTCAAGCTCAATGTATAAGTTTTAGTCAACGGGTAAGTAGGCGCATTACTTGCAGTCGCTTCCGGGTCACCCCACAAATAAGGAGAGAACGTCAACAGATTATACCCACTAAATGCTAGCTGACAAGTAGTTAATCCCAATTTTTTCATCAATGGAAACTGGAAATTGTATGCCACCTGAAGAGTTTTCAAGCGCAAATATTTCGCGTCTTTCTCAAATAGAGTAGAAGTCGCATAGTTATTGGAAGCATTCACCTGGGTAGCCCGAGGATATTCTGCACTTTGCGATGGATTCTCCGGTGTCCAGGTATGATCCAAATGATAGGACAGCAAGCCTCCGGCATTACTACCAGCAGAAGAAACGAACGGTTGACGGAAAACATCTGATATCATACGGCTCACATTCCATGCTCCCGTCCATTGTGTATTCACTTCCCAGTTCTTCCAGCTAAATCCCAAGTTCAAACCAATCATGTATTCCGGATCATCCGTAAAACCATAATCATAACTCATATCGTTTGCGTCTATCTTACGGTCACCGTTCAAATCGACGTATACAGCATCTCCATTTTCCAGTACTACAGAATGAGTTGGAAAAGGACGGTTGAAAGTCTTCTCATACAGTTCAGGCGTACTTTCATCATAATACCGCCAGAATACATATTGGCTCCGAGAACCGATACGATGATTCTTTCCATACTGATAATCATTGTCCTGTGGCGCTTCCTTCCGTTCTATGATTTTATTCTGGTTATAAGAAAGATTCATTGTCGCCCAATAACGGAAGTTTTTACCTATCTTATCGTTCCACTTCAAAGAAAGTTCCCATCCCCAGCTATTCACTTCACCAAGATTGGCATATGGAGTTAAGAAGCCCAACATACCCGGAGCCGTACCATCTCGCAACAAGATGTCCCAACGATGTTCACGGTAATACTCTGCAGTGGCACTCAAACGGTCATCAAAAAAATTGATATCAATACCGTAATTACGCTTGAAAGCCTTTTCCCAAGTTACATCCGGATTATTTTTCGAGACTTCACGCGCCCCATTTGTAACAGTATTACTGGTAATACCGAACAAATAGCCCCAAGCATCGGCAGCTTCACCACTGGCATAAATACGGTCAATTACTTTATCCAGATTTACACTATACGGATCTGCCAAATACATAAAACGAGCAGCATTCCTGTCAGGTTTATCATTGCCTACAAGTCCAAAACTAGCACGCAACTTCAAAAAGCTGACTACCGATTTCAAAGCGTGGAAAAACTTTTCCTCACTCATCAGCCATCCTACAGACCCCGCAGGAAAAGCAGAGAAACGCTTATCCGGCGCAAAATTTTCAGAACCATTATAACCAACATTGAACTCTGCCATGTAACGGTTCATCCAGTCATAAGTTATACGCCCTACTAAACCTACATATCCTTTGGGAATATCAGAATAAGTGGATGGATAATATGATTTAGACTGATTATAAAGCAATAAGCCACCTACCGTATGCCCACCGAAAGAACGATTATAATTGAAGCCGGCTTCCATATACCAATCACGGGATTTCCCTGTACCACTGGTGTAGCTGACATCTGTGTACTTACTATTATCAACAGGACGAAGTCCGACATTTCCTTCATCAACCAATACGGGATTATAGGTCATTTCAGTACCACCTGACATATATTTGTAGACAGTAAATGAACTGTTATATGAGCCCTTCAGCCTGAATGATAGCCCTTTGGTCAGGAAATCAAGATTCTGATTCAGGATCAAGTCGGCATTCAGCGAGTTATTATTGGTTTGAGTAGCACCACTTCCATAATACGTAAATGGATCGATATCGCCCACGAACGGGAGTTTCAGACCATCATCATGAGTATCGGCAGTACTGTAAACCAATTTATTGTCTACAAATCCGGCACTTCTGAACGGAGTAGAATAATAGATATTCTTAACCATTCCCGAAGATCCTTGACTGGTGCGCGGCTTATCTGAAGTATTCACATTACCGGCAACATTAAAGGAGATAGTAGTTGTTTTAGTTACATCCATATCCAAATTGCTACGATAATTAAAGCGCCGGTACTGGTAACTGATATTATACGGCAAATTGAACTCATTGAAAAGTCCTCCTTGAGTATAAGCACCTGCTGATATAAAGTAACGCACCTTATCCGTTCCTCCTGATATGTTGACATTATGTTGGCTTTGAAGCGTAGCATCTCCCATAATATAATCTGTCCATTTGATACTTGGGAAACGAATAGGATCCGTACCATCCTGGAATTTCTGAATCACTGCATCACTAAATACAGGAGAGGCTCCGTCGTTCCTGTTCATCGCATTGTAGAATGTAGCATATTCATAAGAATTAGCTTGCTCTACCAATTTTGTCGGTGCTAGAATACTTGCAGAAGTAGTGAATGATATCCTGGCTTTTCCTTCCTTCCCTCTCTTGGTAGTAATCAATATTACCCCATTGGCACCACGCACACCAAATACGGCTGTAGCCGAAGCATCCTTCAAAATGGTTATACTCTCTATTTCATTCGGGTCAATATCGTTCATGCCACGTTCGACACCGTCCACCTGAATCAATGGAGCAGCATCCGACCACGTAGCCTTACCGCGGATAAAGATATCAGCAGCATCCGAACCCGGTTCACCGGAATATTGCACAGTGGTGAGACCCGTCATCTGACCACCTAGGATATTAGCAACAGAACCTACTGATGTACGTGTCAAGTCTTCACTTTTCACACTAGCAATAGCACCTGTCATCGTCACCTTTTTTTGTACGCCATAGGCTACAATTTCTACTTCCTGAAGAGTGGTCGCATCTTCCACCAATATGACACGCATATCATTTTTGGCAACAACAGTCTTTGCTTCAAATCCTATAAAGGATATTTTCAATTTCGTACCGGCAGACACATTGAGTCTGAATACACCGTCAATATCAGTAATTGTACCGGTAGTAGTGCCTTCGGCAACTACATTTGCCCCGATAATCGGTTCTCCTTTCTCGTCTACCACTATTCCTTTAATGGCGCTTTGTTGCTGCACCTTGTCAATGGCAGCAGAAGCCGGCTGAAATCCCAATGCCGGCACTAAAGTAACCATGGAGAAAAACAGGGCAACAGGCAAAGCAGTCCTTTTTATATAGTTTTTCTTATTCATATTTATCTCATATAAGTCATCATAATGTTCTTAGAAAGCAAGCATCATACGGAATACTCCTGCAGTACTTCCAGCACTACGATAAGGAGTAGATATTCCACCGGAAACAAGATTGTGTTGATATACGACATACGAATTTCCCGGACGCTCATTTGAACTCCAATAACGGGAACCATTACCACCATTCTCTATGAGCTCCTCACCACCTGCAGCAGCTATCTTTGTATTGACAGTAGATACGACATCTACCAAGTCTGCTAATTCTCTTAGTGAAGGAAGAAACCACTCACAAGCACTGGCAGGCACAGGAACAGCAGTGCGATAAGCATTTATATAATTCAATGCGCCATCACATGCTAACGTTTTATTAGGAGAGTTTTCCATCAATACCGCATTGTTATAACCCAGTATCCCCGGAAGCGGGTCTCTTGTTTCTGAACTGATAAATTTACCCATCCAATCTTCATCAGTTGTAAACCAACTACCATAAAAGAAATCTCTTGAATTGGCAAACGGAGCAACCTTTGTTCCATTAACATCCGCATTATTCAAAGCAATCACCAGTCCATGTTTACAATTCGGATAATCCCGACGTAACGCATCATTATCCTCTGTATAAGAAGGATCGGCAGGAAGTGCTGACGGTTGAGGATTCCCCACATAGCACACAATACCAATTACATTATCGGGGACGGTTACCGCATCTTTACTTACAATTCTTCCATCAGCACAATAATAATCACCAACTGCCAATGTGAAGTCTATCTTATTAGGATCATTAATCGTATACTTTTTCGCTGTTCCATTTTCTAAAGAACCATCGGCAGTATATTCCATGTTCCTTACGCCTTCATAAGTACCTTTGATAGAGAAAGGCTTATTCGGATTTACAAGGAAACGGTAAGTATCCGTACTTTCCTGATAATAAGGGGTTGCATCAACATCATTCAATGTAAACGAACCTACACCTGCGGGTAATGTATAGTCATCTATATTCGCATTGGTAAAATCATAAACGATTTCCGGCATTTGTATAACGGCAAGTGCCATCTGGTGCTTCATAGTGAAAGCTATTTTACCTTTCAGGCGGTCACCATCTACAGCCCCGATACTCGTCATCAGATCATACTTCGTATATTCCCCTTCACTCTGATCTGCTCCGACTTTCCAATTGTTCACATACGTCTCGAACGGGTTTGTCTTAGCCGGTTCAAAAGTAACATTCGGGTCATAAGGATAATAAGCATAGAAATTCATTCTCTGAAATTCAGAACCTTTGTATTCAATCTCATCACCACCGTCATCCAATGTCCAAATACCATCCTGCATGGTGAATTTACGGTTGTTGATTTCTCCTACTATTGCCTCATTTCTCACTGCAAAGACCCCTATTGCATCTCCTTCAACAAACTTTGTAGAGTAATCACTTTCAGTTGCACGTGTCTTGTTTGCATCCATATCCTGGAAACCACCATCGAGCACGCTGATTTGGAAGCTCTGTAAAGAGTCCATATTTTCTCCGCTCATTTCTTCATCCTGCGAACAAGACACAAAAATGGCTGTACCGACCAGGAGAAGCATTGATATGTAATTATATACTTTCATAAATCAGATTATATTTTTCGTTAGTATTTCATTTGTTTTTTTCGATATAGGATAAAATTAATTCCCAACAGGTGTAGGAATTATTTCCTCTTCCGTTATATTCCAAGAAGGATTAGTAGTCTCCGCATCAGTTCCGGCTACACTTGGATCGGATTCAATAGTTCCTCCATCCTCATTCTGCCATCCGACAATCTGCGTTTCTTCAGTAATAGTCAGCACAAACGGATTATCTTTATACTCGTTTGCTTGAATCGTATAATTATAAGAAACTCCCGGTTTTAATTCTTTCAAATTAGGAAAGTGAACTTCATAGTAATAACCATTCATTCCTGCCTGTATGTAGACCTCATTGCCTACCGTTTGAGGAAGTAGAATTGCCTGTATCGTGTAATTATCAGCTGACCCCACTTTTGTCCATACTATATCATCGTCCACTGTAGCAGGTTCCCCGGTAACTGTTGTTTCTCCTGTGTTCGGATTAAACGTTCCTTTTGTCCTTAAATTAATAAGATAACATGTAATATCCGATAAAGTCACATTCTCACCTGCTGTAAAGGTTAGTTTAATACGGCTCATTACATGGTTGAATGCTAGTTTTACATTCGGAGTTTCGGCAGTTGCTTTTCCAGCTGCATAAAGGAAATCAATTTGCTCACGTGCAGCCGCTGTTGCTTGATTTTCACTATTAGTAGACACCTCGACAGCTATCGGTTCTTCTCCGGAAGTTCCTGTAAAAGGATAATAAGCCGTTACGTCATACTCTTGAGTTCCCAGAACCCAAATATTCTCTGCATATCCACTTTTTGCCGAAAACAGACTATTTTCACCACCAGTGTATTCATATTCAATATTTACTTGTCTGGAACCGCATGTAATTCCCACTAAGTCACCCATTTCCCAGCTCGTTTCCGTAGCTCTAGTTACAAGTTCACTTGCCTCTTGGTTATTAATCACTGCACTGAAGGAAACCTTCGCACCCGACTCTCCTGCAAACTTGATATCAGATTCTTTCACGTCATTACTGCACCCTGCCATGAGTAGCAAAGCCAAAGCAGCCGTTACATAGTTTATTTTCATACCATGTTTTTTAAAGTTAAACAAATATATTTTCATTATTAAATTCTCTATATGTTATAGGGAATAGCTCTCGGAATTCATCCTTCCCGATAGCAGTAAATAAGAGACAGTGTTTTCCATAGTTTATCATACTTCAAAATATTAAGTTAAACAAAAGTTAGATTTATATTTTGGAGTGAAAACATTGTATATCAATAGCTTATTAAATGACAGAAATTACCTTTAGACAATAATAGGGCAACCGTTGAGGATTATTCAACGGTCAAGAGGAATATGGAAACAGAAGAAGTATCTCACGATGATGGGGCACAAAGAAAGCAATGCTTTATAATAGCTGATCTAATATTTCTCTAAATACTTTATCAGCATGTTCCTGCATAATTTTAATATAATTGAATATAGGACGATTGTTTTTCATACTGTGCCCTATACAATACTCTATCTTTTCAATCTGGATTCCTAAATTGTATCCATGTTGTGCAAATGTTTTTCGAGCGGAATAGTAAGTCACCTTTTTATTTATCTCGGAAAGTCTCGTTACTTTATCTATATGTCGGAAGATTAAACTGTATATCTGTCTATAAGACGAATATTTCCCAAATTTCAAATATCCATCCCTAGCCAGATATTTATTTATGATAGCTTTTGCTTCGGATTGCAAGGTAAACACAATCTCATTCTCTCCTTTTTTACTATTACGTGTTTTATGACGCACGTACCGCATATAGTTTTTATCTTTGAAATTATATGCCAACAAGTCCCTTAGATTAATGCCACCTAAATAATAAGTAAGCATAAAAACATCCCTTACTATTGACAGAGTAGGCTTAAAAAGACGGACATCCCGTATTCTCTTTAATTCTTCGACGGATAAGTCAAGTTCTCGTACATTACTAACAGGCATTTTAAAAAAAATAAAAGGATGGATAGAGTAATTTACATAATTCATTTTTCCCGCATAATTCAATATTACTTTTAGTAGGGTCAAATAAATCCTGATAGTTGTATCTGTCAGATTCTCTTCGTGAAGAACTTTTGCGAATTCCTGTATATGGAGAGGGGTTAACTGGATTAAGGGAAAATCCCCTTTCATATACTTAATGAATCTTTCTGAAGCTATCTTATAAAGTTTGTAAGATTTCTCTCGTTCTTCTCCTTTCATGAAATCCATATATTCCTTCGCAACAGTTTGAAAAGTGATTCCTTTTTTTTTCTGTTCATAAGCTATAATATGGATTAGCTCAGTGCATGAGATTGCTGGCAAATAACTAATTGATGTAACAATCTCCTCATATTCATTTATTAGTTTTCGAAGGCATGCATTCATGTTTGTAGCATTTTCATGTCTTACTACTCTACCATTTTTTAACTGAGTAGCAGATTCTAAAATAAACTGCGTAGATATATATCTGGTTTTCGAATGATGTGCAACTGCTATCCTTATCCGATGCCTGCCATTTGATAGTTTTTTAGTTGGAACAATTACAATTGAAAAATTTGCCATATCTTTTTAGGTTTATAAATTACTATTTCTCATACAATAAAATAGAAACAAAAAGGTTCATAGCTATTGGTGGCTAATTAAAA
>USSR01000057.1 GCA_900557355.1 uncultured Bacteroides sp. | reverse complement strand
AATTATTAAATGTTATTTCGTTAGCTTATTCTCGCCACAAATATAATCAATTTATCCTATTGTGATAGACTTTAATTGGAAGTTTTATAATAATCATTGAGAATCATCCATTTACTGGAAAAGTCTAATTTCACCCCTAAAAATGAACCTTAAATAATTAACTATTATGGTAAATATGAAGCAATGACAAGCATATCATTCAGATATCAGTCAACTATCACTGAAATAATAAATCAATCCTTTCTACAACAACTCCCTTATTCTTCTGATTTCCGATATTGTACAATTCCTCTCGAAGTGAAACTTGAACAAAGTCGATAATCTTCCAATCCAACGCAATACCATTATTCTCTTGTGCAGAAGCCGGATACCAATAAGGATTCACTCCCGGCCAATCCTGCGGTAACATAGCCGCCTTAGTCGGTACAAGGTCGGATACCGGAATCAGGATATCCGATGCGTCAGCTTTCAAATTAAACGCAGCACCATATCCTCTTCCCTCTTTATCTACAAAATTGCAAATGGCTTTATCAGTATTGTTCAATCCATAAGCGCGAATACGAATATATGCAGGAGCCGTCTTACTTTTACTCCGACAAGTTATCCGATCACCTATATAATGGGAAAAAGTCACATCACAAGGAGCTATATAATCTTCCTTTTTCTCCAAATCAGGAACAGAAAGCTGAAAGGCAGGCAGCAATTCCGGTCCTGATACTACCGAGCTAAATTGTGATTCGGGGCTCCTGAACGTGCGTGTACGACGGATATGCTTCCAATTGTCCTGTGGTCCTAAAAGAGACAAAGGAATTGTTTCGTTTATCAGACGCATGGCGTAAGTAGCTTGTTCATAATAGTCCCACCGTTCGGGAGTGCAATACGTCTTTTCCGGAAACAAGATTGTATCATCTCCCGTATCTATGCCGAAATGATACTCATAATCCCCCTTAGCAAGCCAGCTTATATCGGCTTTCGCCGTATAGAAGAAGCCGTCTTCCGCCGTCATCGGTATGCGCTTGCATCCCCAAGGTTTCAGCATCAGATAAACATCTACCTGTTGAGGACGTTTGGGGCCGAACACCTCACACCGGAATGTCACCTCTTTATCAGCAGTAAACTCCGGCCATGTATGATTAGCTATTTTCCACTCTTTCATCGGAGTCTGATAGAAATCTTTGGCAGGAAGTTCTTCCCTGCTAACTATCTTTCCATCTGATAGCAGATATTTTCCGGGCAATACAACCATTTCAGTTTCCAGACCGGGAAGCTGTATTTGAATGTTCCGTTCATTGTACGCTGATTTTCTTGACACCCTGTGTTTATTCAGCATTTTATAAGGATCATCTATATCCATTATATCAGGGTAGATTTCCAGTTGCCAAGTATTATCATCCTGTTTGTCAAGAAAATAAATACCTGTTCCCGAATAACGGACTACCGGAGAAGAACCAACCCCAGCAATATGCTTCAATGCTGCCAGATTTTTGGGACGGGTAGACGTAGTATTTGAATAATAGAACATATCTCCGGAGTTCAATTCACTCAACTGTTCATCGTAACTCACCCGGAAATCGTCGAAAGTTCTGTTATCCGGATAATACCCGAAGTGTTTGCCACGCGGGATACGACGCATCACTTCAGCGGCAATCATACTGCTTACTGCCTTTGAAGGAGTAAAGACCATATTGAAAAAATGAGTCTGCCAACCTAAATTCATCGGGGCTGTACGCAGCATATCATAAGAAAAGATGGCAGCAAACTGGATACCGCCCCTACGGAACTCACGCGCCATAGCCGGGAACATAAAACCGGAAGCCATATCCGTTGCGTCAAATTCATAAACGATTTTTGCTTTTCCGCGTAAATCAGGATAAAGCATCTGCTCGTAACGGTCTACGAACAACAAGCCGTTTCCTTCAATGGAATAATTGTTATTCAACGCACTCGGATACCAAGCGTGAGTAGAACCTTGTATATCCGATTTCCGAATAGCAGGAGCCACACGGAAGTCTTGGCTGACATTATAGAAAGTCAACTTCTTACAACCAGTACTCCGGATTGCCTTGCACATCCGGTTGATATAACGCACCATACCTGGAATGTCTTCCGGAAATTGGGTAGGTTCGTTGATTAGCTCGACAAACAATATGTTCGGCTCATCCTTCAGGCAGCGACCAGTGTAAGGATTACGATGATTGAGCAGTTGCTTCATGTAATTTTCCTGTGCACGAATAGCTTCCTCGTCGTGTATAAGTGTATTTTTAGGATAATATTTGGCCAGACCGGTATTTGTTGTATCACTCATTTCCGGCCATTGTGAATTATAGGTCACGATAGGGCTAAGCAACATATAAATATCCCGTTTATCCGCTTCGGCAATCAGATAGTCCAACAGATGCAAATGTTCATTCTCCAGCAAATTTCCCTCACGATCCGTATTCTGATAGTCTCCCCAAAAGCAGAGACGTAATCCGTCCCAGTTCATTCGCTTGAAATGTTCCAGGTCTTCCACAATCATTTGCTTTCGATCACCGCCCACATAATCTGCTGCACGAAAATCGCAAGCAGAAGGCAGGCAATAATTGGCACCGAACAAGGCTACTTCCTTACGGTTTTCCGTCCAACGTATCACGCCTTGTTTGTCCATATAGACCTTCTCGGCACAATGGGATATTGTGCCGAGAAGAGTTATTAATAATGTAAATAAGCTTTTCCTCATAAAATGATAAACTAGTTATTTATCCTCAATTGATATTGGGGGATAATTTCCACGTTCTTAATCTCAAGCACCTGGTTATTTCCTTTAAAATCAGGAATGGCAGACTGGGGCAAATCTTGCAGACAGGTAGCATCCGAACGTAAAGGACGGAAGTAGAACGACATAGCTTCTTTGTTCATCATCTCTTTATGGCGGTTAAGACCAATCATCCATGGTTGGGCATGCCAGAATTCATCCTGTACCATTTTTCCACCGAGGAAGGCCATTGCCACATCACCCGTGTAATCTATCTTCATGAAGTATTCATTCACTTGCGGGGTATGAACGGTATCACTGAAAGCTACGGTAATACGACGAGTGGTTATCTTCTCTACACGACATTCGGGGCTGACAGGCTGAACCTGCACTGTTTGTGATTGCCATCCTTTTGCCGAAGGGTACAAGATATAATCAAAGGCGTTATTTCCAAGTTGTTGCAGGGTGATACCTTCTGCCGTCGGTAATACGGTAGCTGTCGTTATCAATAGTTGCCCATCCACCTTGATGGCATTGAGTGCCTGTTCATGATTCAGTGTCGTAATTTTTATTTTCTTACCGTTGCGAGGTGTGACAGTAATAGTACTTTTCAGACCGCTTGTGACGGCGTATTTAGCCTTACCTTTGACGGTGCGGGCATCAAAACAATACTCCGGTTTCATACCTTCCGGGGCGAAGAAAATATAATGGTCGATACCGTTATCATTGATTTTCATCAGAGGTTGTGCCGTAGCATAACGGAGTCTGGCACTTCCGAGCATCAAGTTGAATGGCAGAATCATGCTTTCATCTTTCGGCAATGTAAAAGTTCCCTGTTCAGGTATGCGCAGTGTTTCATTCCGAAGATTCAATTGCAGTTGCAGACCGTCCATATCATGCCGCAATGTATCATGGTCCTGAAAGTTTATCATGAAAATGAATCCGCTGTCATCTTTCATCCGGGCAGCATAACGCAGGTCATCACGATTTTCGGGTGTCATCTTTTCCCAACCTTCCGGTAATACGGTTTCCATGGGAGCAAGATTACTGCCGAAATCGGCAAGAAACGAATGGATGGTGCGCAGGTAACGATAAGACGGATGTTCCAGTCCGAATTCGCCAAGAGGAGCCTGGAAATCATAGGAGATTTTGGGTATCCCCATCGGTTCGTCCTGATAACTTCCTATATTATCCTGACGTAGCGGAGTGCTTCCTCCGTGATACATATAATATCCGATGCCGTTGCTTCCGCTACCGAGCGTACGAATCATCAACGCCTGTGCTGCACGTGCCGTAACGATAGGTCTGCGTCGGTAAATCATCTGTATTCCTGCACCCATTTCCGCACAGAACGAGGGGAATCGTTCCGCATCATAACGCACCGGAGCATAATCAGGCACACGGTGTATATCTTTGAACATACAGAAAGGCGACATTCTCGGTTCTTCCCAAAAAGGATAGGTGTAGGCGGATGTCACAGGAATTGCTTCATTGTCAATAACAGCTGCGTTTCCCCAGCCGGTGGCTGTATAGAACGGAGTGATAATACCTTCTTCCTGTGCCATTCTTTTAAGGGTACGCATGTGTTCCTCCCCAAGTTCGGCGGTAGTGACTTTCTTATCCATTACACTTACGCCAATCATAGCATAGTCAATGTCATAACTTGCCACAGTAAAATCCAACGGTTCACCGGGATAATTCACTCCCCAATGAGATGCAGAATGCTGCATCTCATTTTCCAACTGGCAACCGATGATCGGACCGCCATCCTTATAATACAATCCTTGCAGTTGCCGGCCTATCTCTCCATAAAGTCTTTTTACATAAGAGAGGTATAGAGGCTGATTGCTGCGTACATCCACCGGACGGGCGAAAAGCCAGTCGGGTATGGAGCCGTTACGTATTTCACCGTGACAGAAAGGGCCGATACGTACGATGACCGGCATGTCATGTTTCTTGCAAAGTTCTATAAAATGGCGTAAGTCTTTATTGCCGCTCCAGCAGAACTTGCCTTCCTCTTCCTCATGTAATCCCCAGAAAATATAGGTTGGCAATACATTCACCCCACCGGCTTTCATCTTTACAATCTCCTGTTCCCACTGTGCACGGGGATAACGGGTAAAGTGGAACTCTCCCATAACAGGTATCACAGGCTTTCCGTCGATAGACATATAATAGCTGTTTACGGAAATATTTCCACCCGACGGGTTACTGCCCCCCATCTTGAGGTGTCCCGTATATATAGTCTTCTCTTTCGCCGGAGCGGAAAGCTCATAAATCTGCTGTGCATGAAAAGTGGTTGCATATAGAGCAAACGCTAAAGCTGCATAAATTTTCTTCTTCATAATATGTGCTTTTAATGATGTAATTCTTATTTAATCAGAGTCAATACTTGATTCGCAATTGTTTCCATTCCTTTTACAGTAGGATGCCCGCTTTCTTTCTCGATTCCTTGCAGTTGTACGTATTTTATTCCGTAATGTTCGCAAACAACCTTGGTCGATTCCACAATCTCCGTTTTCAAGTCATCACTGATGATAAAGTAAAGCGTCACATTGGGATAATGCTCTTGAGCCAACTCTATCAATTTAGCCAATGCAGGACGATAGGTATACAGATCGGCACGCTTGAAATCTCCATATTTGTACTCACCGATAGGAGTGTCTGCCCAATTGTCATTGATTCCACCGAAGATGAGGATGATATCAGGATTCCCCAAACGGGGAACCCTTGTAATAAATGAACGGTCGGCATAGTCCTCGTCATTATATCCCGAATAGGATACAGTAGCCCCGCTATAGGAGTCGTTTGCTCCCAACTTGAAACCGGCTTTCTTGATGACCTGCCACCACCACGTCTGTTTCACATTCACTACCCCTGTCTTAGACCAATCGGTAGTTGTGTAATACGTTTTATTGGTGTCCGGTATATACTTTTCAAAGGTAGAATATGAATCGCCCAAGACCGCAACAGTCGGTTTGATACTTTGCGCTACCGCATTTACCGTAAACAGGCAGGCAAGGATATATAAGAATAGATATTTCATGGTTTATCTACTTACTACTATTTACTATCTATCATAATCATTTTGCTTGATAGCCCCTTTGGACTCATCAATGAAACTCTGCGGAATCCAGAAACGGTTGTGTCCTTCGTGTACATTGAAGTAGCCGCGTCCTTCGGATTTATTAATGGCATCAATGCGGTTATTGGCATATTCCACATACTTTCCAAAGCGAATCAAATCTTGACGGCGAAGCCCTTCGAGATAGAACTCATGACCGCGCTCCAGAAGGATGGCTTCATTGAAGGCTTCACCGGAAGCTGTTTGAGCGTCATCCAGTTCCGACAATCCGGCACGCTTGCGTACACGGTTTACCAAACCAATGGCTTCCGTTGTAGGACTGCCCTCATTACGGTTGATACACTCGGCAAGTGTCAACAGCACATCAGCGTAGCGATAGATAACCACGTCAATGCCGCTTTGCCCGTCTTTCATATCCGGATCCATACCGTATTTCAAGGGTAGCGCACCCTTTGCCAACTGACTGCTATTTGAGCGGTCTATCTTTTCTCCATTTTTATTCGTATAAGCAGTAACTACGTTCTTCAGACGCAAGTCTCCTTCTTCAAATGTGCCATAAAAATCCCAAGGCATTACATAGCCACCCCAACCGGTAGCCTTTTCAGCCCAAGGATAATCGGCGGGAAGCACTTCGGCAGTCATGTAGTTGGAGTACCAACTGGCAGTATTATTGCAAGCCAGTTGCAGAATCACCTCATTGTTACCTATTCCCTCTTTGGAGAAGATATAGTTATAATCAGGTTGCAGGCTGTACACACGTCCTTCCATCTCCAACAATTCACGAGCTAAAGTTTCCGCTTTATCAAAGTAGCCTTTTATCATGTAATATTTCAACAGAATCATACGTGCCGCCCCTTTCGTCATACGTCCGCGTGCCTCCGCCACTTCGGGTAAATCACGAATTGCATCCCGCAAGTCCGCTTCCATCATTGCGTCATATTCTTCTTCCGTCAGACGGGGAAGATAAACAAAAGTCTGCGGGTCGTCCAGTACCTCATCCGAAGCCACCGGCACAGGACCGAACATATCATAAAGGTAAAGCCCCATCCATCCGCGCAAAGCCTTCGCCTCACCCGAATAAAGCGTTTTTGCGTCTTCACTCACCGGAGAGTTCTCAATACGACGAATGGTATTACGTGCTTTCGAAAGAAAATTATAACGCTCGAAATTCGAATAAGCATGATTCTGAATACTGCCTCCCACAGTAGCATACCACTGTTGGAAATAAAGTTCATCTGACTCCCACGCCCAGCAACACCAAAGCACATCAGTCGTCATATCACCTATTACTTGATATCCCATATAATCCGCTGAATAAACAGCTTTGAAATCACCGGGGTTAAAATCATAGTAGAGCGAATTTACCGCCAGTTTCAAGTCAGTCTCCGTCTTAAAGAAGTTTTCCGGAGAGATTTCGGTATAGTCCAAACGTTCCAGTTCACAGGAAGTCATCGATAACAGCATCAAGACTGTTGCTATATATTTCATTGTTTTCATACCCAGTATATATTAGAATTTCACATCCAGACCAATAGCAAATGAAGACTGATTCGGATAAGCTCCGATACCATTTCCAGTTTCAGGATCCATTCCCTTATAAGGAGTAAATATGGCCAGATTGCGCCCCGCGGCATACAGCCTGACTGAACGAATCTTATTCTTAAGCCATTGGGCAGGGAAAGTATAACCGATTGACACATTATCCAAACGCAGATACCAAGCCTTTTCGAGGAAAAAGTCACTTTTCTTGGGGTCAACGCCCGAAGAAGCTTCCGCCACACCCGGCAATGTACCCATAGGATTGGCAGGCGACCAACGGTTCTTCACCTCATCCAAAACATTGACGCCATACGTTATGTCTTCGATACCATAGATGGACTGTAACTTAATGTCGTTCACCTTCCATCCATTCAGCGAACCATAGATGTAGATGTTGGCATCCCAGTTTTTCCAGCGGAAAGTATTATTGATACTGAAAGGAATCGGGGTACTATTTGCCAATACCACCATGTCAGCTTCGTCGAGCACGCCATCCTCTCCCGCTGTTCGGATATAACGTCCTTCACTATCTCGCATCTTTTCGCCCTTCTCATCGAGTTGGTAACCATTCAAATCCTGATACAGAATAGCTCCGGCGCCGGATTTCTGCAGATGGTTATAAGTCCGGTCCATCTGAATCAGGCCATTCGTCCTGTATCCGTAGATGTTGTCCCATCTTTCCACATAATCCTGATAGACAGCAGGAATGAAGTACGGGTCACGTTTCGTTGTGTGATTGCGGTAATAGGAGAAATTGATGTCGGTAGTCCAGCCAAAGTTCTTATTATCGAAATTTACACTGTGGATACCGATATCTATACCACGGGCACGGTAAACGGTCGCTGAATTGTAATCTATCGTCTTCACTTCCTGATAGGACATCAAATTTTTCTCTAAAATGACATCCTTACGCAGACGTTGGTAGAGGTCGACAGACCCGGACAGACGGTTGTTGAAGAAACCGAAATCAATACCGAAGTTATAGTCGGTCAGTGTCTCCCATTTCAATTTATCATTGCCCAGTTTGGAGATAGCCATACCGTTTACCAAGCTTCCGTTAGGTGCAAATGCGCCTTGTGAAACTTTATAATAAGTATTGATACCGGTGAGGTTGCCTGCATTACCGGTTTGTCCCACACCTGCACGGAGTTTCAGGTTGCTCAACCAACCGATATCCTTCAGCCAGTTTTCTTCATTCATACGCCAGGCTGCCGATACTCCCGGGAAAGTGCCCCATTGATGCTCCTTTGAGAAGTTGGACGAACCGTCTATGCGGAGATTGACAGTCAAGATATATTTGGATGCCAGCGAATAATTCAAACGTGCAAGGAATGAAGCCATTTCACTAGCTCCCTTATACGAGCTGATAGTCGGTTTTTCCTGCTCACTTGTCCCGATATTGTTCATCAAAGAGCCGTCGTATGGGAATTGTGAAGCGACGATACCCATCCCTTCCCAAGACGACTTCTTGTATTCAAAACCAGCCATCAGGTTCACGTCATGTATTTCATTGAACACTTTCGTGTAATTGGCAATCACATTGAACAGGTTCATTTGCGATTTCGCATTTTGCTTGGAAGCCTGACCGTCCACACTATATCCCTTTTTGGTCGTGGTGGGAATATATTGGTCGGCCTGCACATCTTTCATATCGAAACCGACAGTAGCCTTTATCAGCAAATCTTTGATTGGTCGGAATTCCAGATAACCACTGACAAAAAGGTCGCGGCTCACTGTCTGGTCGGTAATATCCAATAATGAAACCGGATTCGGATAGATGTCACGAATCGGATTTACGGAATATTTACCCTCTTCATCACGTACCGGTACGGTAGGAATAAATGTCATAGCCGAATATATCAGCGCTGAATTATCCTGCCGTCCATCCCCCAACGGTACGTCATGATACTTTATCTGCGAGAAAGTGGAATTAATGCCGGCTTTCAACATACGGTTGATAGTTTGGTCAACATTCAAACGCCCAGTGATACGATTCATCGAGTTATTCTTGGCAATTCCCTGATGGTCATAATAACTCAATGAGAACAAGTATTTCGTGGCGTCCGTACCGGCAGAAACCGAAAGATTATGTTCATTAACGATACCTACACGGGTTACTTCATCCATCCAGTCTGTTCCGTCGCCTACGAAATTAGCAATCTGCCTATCAGTATATTTCTTTTCATCCCCACGCCCCAGTTCATCAAACACTTTATTCTGTTCAATCATAAAATCACGCGCATTCAGGAAATCCGGTGCATCCTTGATATACTGGAAAGCAACCGAACCGGAATAAGAGATGTCGGGCTTACCTGTTTTTCCTCGTTTAGTGGTAATCAGAATCACACCACCCGAAGCATCCGAACCGTAAATAGCCGCTGCTGATGCATCTTTCAAAATATCAATCGTCTCAATGTCATTGGGATTGAGGTTAATCAGAGCATTGTCTTTCTCACCACCACTATATGCCGTTCCTGTTGTCACTGTTTTTGTTGACAACTGCGGCACACCGTCAATGACAATCAACGGACTTTGTCCTGAAAGTCCACCACGAATGGAGATATTCATCGAACCACCTGGATTGGCACTGTTTTGTGTGATATTCATTCCTGACGAACGTCCACGCAGCATGGAACCTACCGAAGCTGATGCAGCCGTCGGTAATTCATCAGCTTTTACGGAAGCCACCGCACCAGAGATACTGCTCTTTTTAGTCGTACCATAACCGACTACTACAATTTCATCCAATGTTTTAGTGTCTTCTTTCAGAATAAACTCCATGGGTGTAGCGGATACTTTCTTCTCTTGAGAGAGGTAACCGATATAAGAAACGGTAATCGTTGCTCCCGAAGGTACGTCAGACAGACTGAACTTACCGTCCAAATCCGTAATGGAGCCGTTGGTAGTACCTTTCACCACTACACTCGCACCAATAATAGCTTCACCAGCCGGGTCTTTCACCAGTCCCTTCACTTGGATATTTTGTGCCATCAGTGAAGTTGCCAACAACAGGAAGGTAAAAAAGAATCCTGTCCTCACACATATTGAATATATTGTTTTCATAGTTGCTCTCTTTTTATTCTGTTATTTTCTTGATTGTAGCCCAAAGAATAGCTGTATCGAAGGTGATTTGCACCACACCGTCATAATCGCTTGCATAGCTTGCCACTCCACCACCTGCGCTTGTGGTATCTTCCCACCAGCCGCATCCAGTCGCATCACCCCAATAGCGGAGAACATATCCCCAGTCGGACACACGGGCTGCATAGTATTGGCGCGTACTTGAATAACTGCCGATTTGGTGCAAGGTAGAGGTATAACGATATCCATTGCGCACCATCTCTGTAGCAGGCGTACCCCAATCGGCAAAATCACTGAAGCCACAGCCGGACACGGTAAGCGAGCCCGTATAGGTTGTCGCTGAAGGTTCCAGTTTCCACATACTATAAGTATGTGCCTGCAAATCAATCCAAACGCCATAATAACCTGACTCAGCAACCGTAACAGGTACCACATAACCATTGTTATTCATCAGTTTTGAATTAACATAAGGACTTACACCGAAGAGGTCACCGTCCATTGTCTTCTCCGCCGTAAAATAGATTTGAAAGTTCGCCTTGTCTGCATAAATTTTTCCTTCATATTGGTATTCTCCCTTGCGGGTCATCGGTGCATAGTAACCGTCGAGATAGTCGTCAGCTTTTTCTGAAGCATTAACCACCCACATTACAGGGTAATCTTCGAATGGCTCTTCCTCCTCTGCCAACATAACAACAACCGTAGTAGTGACAACAGTTTCATTACCTCCGGCATCCGTTATCATCAAAGTGACAGGAAATTCTCCCGTAGTAAAATCAATAGTACGTTTCAATTCTCCACTACGCCCGGTTACTTTTACCGTCTCATCTATTTGCATACTGGGGATTTGAAGACGAATATCTTTCAACTCGCGGTCATCGGTGAACTTCACATTCAGATTCCAACTTCCTTTATTTGCAACTGCGTCGAAATCCACTGCTATCCGCGACGGTAGTTGAGTTTGCATAACTGGACTCTCCATATCCGCTACATAAGTCAGCAACACATTTTTCTTGCTTTCCCGACCGTCTACGTCCCGGATAGTAATCAATAAATGTTCTTCAAAACTAGCGTTTTTCGGCACAATGAGTTGATAATTATAATTAAAGACTTTAGGCTTTTGCCCGCCCAGTTCATATACCTTATGAATCCCCCATTGTTCACAACTTAACGTAACGCTTTCCAATCCTACATAATTAGATGCGGTTCCTGATACCAAAACGGTGTCACCGGGAAATGTCTCTATCTCATCACTCATTACATAAAGACCGGGAGCCACATCTTCCTTATCATCATCGCAACCGACAACAAAATACATAAATGCCAACAACAAACTGATTTTTCCGAATCTACTTAAAATATTCTTCATGGTATCTTCCTTTTAGTTGTTATATTTGAATGCATCCAATGCTTCCAATCTATTCCCTTCAAAATCAAACAGAGTGGTGTTGCTCACATAATTCTTGGCACCCAGTTCCCATCCCATACCTTCCACTTCGATGAAGATAGGATCCCAATAAAGAAAACCAAGTATGCGGCAGTCTTTAGCCTGCTTAATTTCTTTAATAAGTTCAAGCATGAAGTTCTTCTGTCCGAGCGGAGAGAAATCAGGATACGGCCCATTGTGCGCCAACTGCCCCGGAGTATTATCCGGCAAAGTCTTGTCCCAGCTATATCCTGTTTCCATAATCAAAATATCCTTATCAAATTTGGCTGTAATATAATCCGCCCATTCACGAATTTGCCCTGCTGTTTTTTCTGTCCAGAAAGGATAGTAGGAAGCACCGATTATATCATACTTTGTGTTTCTGTTTTTCAGTTCACCATAATACCAGTTGTACTGGTCTTTATCTCCGGCAGCATTCGAGTGGATAACTACCTTTGAATCCGGTGATACAGCTTTCACCGCATCATAACCTGTATTGAATAGTTCGGAAAGCTGCACAAAATTGTCACAACTTCCATCCGGATATAACATGCCGGCTTGTGTCTCATTACCCAACGCAACAAATTCGGGAGTCGTACCCTGTGCTTTCATCTTGTTCATGAAATCAAAGGTAAAATCATAGAGCGCTTTTTTCAGTCCTTCAAAGTCAAGCCCTTCCCACTCGTGCGGTTTGTTCTGGTCTTCTCCATTTGTCCAGTAATCACTATAATGGAAAGTCAACTGTATCTGCATACCGGCTTGTTTGGCTCTTTTTGCCAGCCGCAAAACATCTTCCGGCCCTGAAATACCTGCGGGCAAACGGTTGGAAGGAGAATAGTCCGGATTTCCCGGGTCATTGTACAGACGGAGACGGACAATGTTGAAACCATTATTCTTCAATATTTCGATACAGTCTTTTTCTTCTCCGTTTTCATAGAATTTGCCACCCATCTGCTCTACGTAAGTCAGTTGCGAGATATCACCGCCTTTCAGCAGATTAAATTCCTTTTCTGTTTTCTTCAAACGCAGTCCGTCAAAGCGACTCCAGTTTGCTTCAGCCGATTCGCTGTAGATTTCAATATCACATTTACCGCCTTCCACTTTTATCCCGCGTACATAAGAGCGAACCCAGGTAGAAGGAGATGCTTGTAATGAAGTCATTTTCTTAGTATCAGTCCCGGCTGCCACATAACAGGATATTTGTCCTCCGGTACTTTTATAATAAAATTCAAGGTCATAAATACCATCTTCCAGACCGTTGACAGTCTGACGGGTAGATACCGTATACGCCGAGGTTGCTCCATACTGTAAAGCATAATTGCCTTCACATCCCCCTTGTACCACTTTCGCGGCAGAATAGTCCCCGCTTACTGTCCAGCCTTTAGGAGAAGCTGTTTCGGCAGCGTCTTCTTCAAAACTTCCGTTAGGTACTTTCACCACTGTAACAGCAGGTTCGGGGTTAGCGACTGCTACCGGATCGTCCGAACAAGCAGCCGTACTGCACACAATGGAAAAGCTAATTGCAATAAAGCCTGTAATTTTCATGATTAAACCGTTTTTAATATTTCTCATGTCATTGCTATTTAAGGTTTATTATAAAAATAAACTTGTGACGATGCTTTAAAATAAACACCGTCACTAAGTTGTCCTATCCTATCAGGCTTCTGAAAGCCTGAATACCCTGATGATTAATGTCCAATCTTTCGACCTCACTTAATAACCGGAGGGATTTCTCTTTCCGGTTCAGTCCCCAATATCCTAATGCCATCATATATTTGCAGTGAATTACGTTTCTTATCGTCAAGTCATCCTCCCAAATCAATAAGTCGGGTAGTGACACTGCAAAATAATCCATTTTAATCTTGTCAAACAAGTGTTTTTCTCCATAAGAAGTCAATTTATGAAAGCGGCCGTTAGCCTCATCCATACGCCCGAGTTTCAATAATGCCAGACCTTGATAGAATATTTTATCAGGTTTCGCATCATTGTAGTACATGGCGGCAGCCGGTTCGGTAGGTCCGATGATTGCCTGTTCCCAACATTCCACAGCCTTGTCATGTTGTCCCAATCCTTCGTAAGCACAACCCAGGAAGTAATAAAAATCATTCTCCTGTGCACCATACAATTTGCCTTCACCAAGATGATGCGGATATTCCAGACATTCTTCCAATAATGATATTGCTTCTTTATTCTCACCGGCAGTTAATGCTTTCTTTGCCAATTCCACACGAGCCAGTTGATATTGGGCAGGCACTTTTCCTTCGCCACCCTCCCAGGGATGGAAGTTATGTGCATCCAATACCGTTTTCGCCTTTTCGTACTCTCCTGTCTGATTCAACAAGGTGATTTCTTCCAGTATCAGGTCATCACGCTGCTTAATAAGTTCAGGATATTGTTGCAGGAAAGCTAGGCGCTCTTTGTGCGAACGACGGACACGCTTGTAAAGTTGATCGAGTTCCATCAAGATACGTGCATCGGTTGTGTCAAGGCGGAAAGCACGTTCCATACATTCGATGGCTTTCGCTTCCTCATTTTTCTTGTTGAAGAATGCCAAAGCCAGGTTACGCCATACGGTCGGAAAGCTACCGTCCAGTCTTACGGAAGTTTCCCATGCTTCCATAGCCAGGTCGTACTGGCGCTTGTCGTAATACAGATTACCCAAATAGTAAGGAGCTCTTGCATCGTCCGGATTCTGTACCATGGCACATTGCAAGGCAAGAATTGCTTCCAAACGGTTGGGAAAACAGTAGTCGGGGCAAGCTTTGACTGCATCGGCAAATGCCTGTTTCACTCCGGAAAGTCCCCCCTGGTGCAGACACCAGCCCAGATAATAGTAAGTCATTGGTGTAACAATACCTTCGGCAATAGCTATATTCCATAAGGAAGCAGCTTCCTGCCAACAACCTGCGGCACAATAGTCAAGAGCTATTTCATCATAGTTGTGAGGTTCTCCACGCATCATCTCTTTCATGACAGACAATTCGTCGACTACGTTCGTTATCAGATACTTCTCATAACGACAGCCAAAGTTGAATTTATCAATAGACAATGAGTCTTCAATCAGTTGCAGGGCTTCTTCGGTTCTGCCCATCCGGCGGAGAATAGCAGTTTTCAGAGCGCGGGCTTTATGATTATGCCAGTTGCGGATAAGCGAACGGTCTATTTCGTCTAAGGCATCTTCCAAACGACTTTGCATGGTAGAAATCTGCGCGCAGGCAAAGTATCCCGCATCCTGCCAGGCGGCATTCCAACAAGATTTATAGAAACGGTCGTAAGCCTCATTGTATCGTCCCTGGTATTTCAAGGCAAGACCGAGATTATAGATCGGTTCTCCGTCGTATGGATTCGGATTACGTTTCTGTAAGGTCTTTACGGCTGTAAGCAAGTATTGCTCCGCTTTATGGAAACGGCCTTTACGGATATACCACAGACCAAGCGCATTGTTATTACGCACATCAATCGGATCACGGCGCAATGCTTCTTCGTAGTATTCTACGGGATTGTATGTGGCATGTCTGTACTGTTCCAAGTGTAAGCCGGTCAGATAAAGCTGTTCAGTAGTCTTTATTTCTTCCGGGAGCAGGGCTGCTTCAGCAGCGTCGGGAATAGGTTTCACTTCTTCCGGTTCTGCATGCCAATAAAGTAATTCCCTTCCGTTTGCCGTGATTTCAAGAATCAGTTTGTCGAGCTTCTCACCATTCACATTTACCGTTTCATCCAGCAATTCTTCCGGAGTGATAGTCACTTCCTTGCTATAATATATTTTCCCGTCTTCACCTTTCAAGACAACATTTACCGTTTGGCACGAAGTAGCAAATATCTTGAAGCGAACGCTGTCCTCCCCTTCCGGTTCAATATTCATCAGCAAATCCCTGCTGGCATTCTTCACCACTCCCAATTCCCGGTAAGGCAGGAAATATTGAACGAAGCTCTTTTCTTCGTAAGGTTGGAGCCAGGTAAAGTCCGGTTGATTTTCGGTATAGACACCTGCCATCAGTTCAATGTACGGCCCGTCTTCGTCCGTCAGGTTGCGGTCCCATGCGCGGCCAAAGTCGCCGTTTCCCCACGTCCACTGTTTCTTGCCCGGAGAAATGTGGTGGTTCGCTACATGAAGCATACCGGCACGAGTATCATTCTCATATCCACCCTCAAAGTTAAAGCGGGAGTTGACAGCCATATAGGAAGTAGGAACCTTGATATTCTTATAGTTCGAGATATCTACTCCGGCAGAATAATCCATCTTGTAGTAAGTACCCGTTGCGATAGGGAAACTGGATACGGCACGCTTTCCATGGTCGAAAACGGCATTGATATCGGGCGGAAATACGCTCTGATAGTAGTCGTTCACCGCTACGGCAGGGTTTGCCCACCACAGGAAGGTCTGCGGTACTTCAGTACGATTGTAAAGTACTCCCTTGATTTCAAGAAAAGCATGTCCCGGACGAAGCGTAAAACCTGCCATTCCTTTCTGATGAAACATACGTTCCATTTCATTCACCCATACTGTAACACTGCCGTCGGCATTTTCTTCAATAGTAGTATCTACGGGCATGTAGGTGCTGGGGCGGTGATGTTGAGGCCAGTTAAACTCAATGCCACCTGAAATCCACGGTCCGGCAAGCCCTACCAAAGCAGGCTTTATCACATGATTATAATAAATGAAATGACGTTCTCTAATTTTATCATAAGCCATCTGTACACGTCCGCCTAATTCGGGCAGAATCATGACCTTAATGTATTCATTTTCGATAAAAATAGCATTGTATTCCTTATCCACTTTCTCATTGGACATCGATTCAATCACAGGATAAGGATAAACTACCCCGCTGCTGCCTTGATACACACGCTTCTCCAAGAAGATCGGATTCTTCTCCGGTTTGCCTACTTCATAAGTAGGGATAACCACCTTTTCTTTCCATGCTTTTACCATCGTATTATTGATTATAAATTTGTTTTTTTATTCGTTGACAAAGAGATCAAGAGACAAAGAGGGTCAGGGGCAGGGAGATTTTACATTCTCCCTGCCTGATTGATGATGTTATCCAATACCTATTTACTTACTTGCTAATTTGCCAAACTGTTATTTTTTTATTTGATTAAATCCTTTTCCAATGCTTCCAGTGATTTGCCTTTCGTTTCGGGCAACGCACGGAAGAAGAACAAATAGCCGACAGCACAAATGACTGCATAAATCCAGAATGTACCACTGCTTCCCAAGAAATTATTCAGTAACGGGAAAGTGTATGTCAGCGTGAAACTACCTACCCACAAAGCAAATGTACAGGTTGCCATTGCAACGGCACGCACCCGGTTCGGGAAGATTTCGGCAAGCAGCACCCAAGTGATAGGCCCCAGGGACATTGCATAGCAAGCGATAGCCAGCACAACAAGTACCACCATAAAGAATCCGCTTACCTCGAAGAAATAGCAAGTGCCGAGAATGAGATAAATGCCAGCCAGCCCTCCGGCACCGAAAAGCATCAGAGCGCGACGTCCCAAGCGTTCGACTGTATAGATAGCCACAAAAGTAAAAACTACATTCGCCACACCTGTCACCACAATATTAAAGAGAACATCTCCCAACGAATACCCTGCAGACTGGAATATCTCCTGCGCATAATTGAAGATTACATTCGTACCGCACCATTGCTGGAATACAGCCACAATAATGCCTAAAACAAGTACCTTGCGGAACGGACGGCTAAACAATAACCGCAATCCTCCTTCCGACTTCGAAGAACCGGTTTCTG